>CAIJTV010001041.1:0-3405 GCA_903823635.1 uncultured Planctomycetaceae bacterium | reverse complement strand
CTGCAGCAGCCGGATGTGCAGTTCATCGCTGTCTGCGATGTAAAAGAATCGCGTCGTCAGGCCGTTAAGAAACTCGCCGACGACCAGTACGGCAATCAAGACTGTTCCATGCACAAAGACTTTCGCGAAGTGCTGGATCGGAAGGACATCGATGCCGTCCTGATTGCCACCGGTCCAAACTGGCATGCGACGATGGCCATGCACGCCGCCAAAGCCGGCAAGGATATGTATTGTGAAAAGCCTGTCACGAAAAACATCGCTCAGAGCCTGATCCTTGCGGAAACGATGCGACGAACGGGTCGAGTTTTCCAGGCGGGCACTCAGCGACGCAACCTGCCTCACTTTTCCTTTGCTTGTCAGTTGGCACGCACCGGGAAGCTGGGAAAACTCACGAAAGTATTTGCTCATCCAGCCGGCATGCAGGCCATGATGAGCGGATGGCTGATTCCGGAAACTGAGCCTGACAAAGCCATCGTGGATTGGGATATGTATCTCGGCCCGGCGGCCTGGCGTCCATTCAATCCCAAGCTGCTGGATGGATTCAATTTTGAAAAGGGCGGTGGACTTGTCGGCGGCGGAGTACTCGAATGGGGCTCCCACTGTGTCGACCTTTGCCAATGGGCTGTGGGCGATTGTCCTCCGCCAGTCGAGTATGATGCTCCGAAAGATGGCCAACTGGTGGCTCGCTATGAAAACGGCTGCGAGCTGATCTTCCGTGAGACCGGTTGGATTCCGCTGGGATCCTGTCCGGTTCGATTCGAAGGCGAAACGGGCTGGGTCGAAGCTGGCGACAGCGGCAAACTGGTACTCAGCTCACCCGCGCTGCTGGCCGGACGCACCGTGGAAGAAATCGATGGCTATCCGGCGACGTACCACGTCCGCGACTTCCTCGACTGCGTGAAGACTCGCAGCCAGCCCAAGGGAAATGCGGACGCGGCCTGCAATGCCCACATCGCCTGCCATGCGGCCAACATCGCGCTGCATCTGGGACGCACAGTGAAGTATGACAATACGACTCATGAATTTGTGAATGATGAACAGGCTAACCGACTGCGATCGGAAGCTCTTCGAGAACCGTGGAGACTGTAAACGCGGCTCAGAGTACCGAGCCTTAGCTACTGCCATTTGAAATTTGAGATTTCAAATTTGAAATTGGGACTTGCAGTCGGAACTCTCCCACCAACTTCATCTCACAGGAAAATAAACTCATGAGAATTCTACGATCATCTTTGCCCATAGTCGCATTGTTACTCACCTCGTTCACGGTCTCGAGCATTGCACTGGCTGACGGCCCTGCAACGTCACCGGAGAAAGAACAGGAACTGCTGGCAGTCTTGAAATCTGACGCCGCGCCGGCAGATAAAGCCATCACCTGCAAACAGTTGGCCATTTATGGTTCCGCGGCGGCTGTGCCTGAGTTGGCAAAGCTTCTGCCGATACCGGAACTGACGTCATGGGCTCGGATTGCACTCGAATCCATTCCCGGCCCGGAAGCGGATGAAGCTCTGCGAACAGCCACCGAATCTCTGCAGGGACGACTGCTGGTCGGCACGATCAACTCAATCGGCGTGCGTCGTGACGCAGCAGCCGTCGCAGCACTGTCCGGAAAACTGAAAGATGCGGACGCCGAAGTGGCCGCTGCTGCAGCCGTCGCACTGGGACGCATTGGAAATGATGATGCATCAAAAGCGCTGCGTACTGCTTTGGCAGATTCCAGCCCGGAAGTTCGATCGTTTGTGGCCGAAGGTTGTGTGCTGTGTGCCGAACGATTGCACTCAGAAGGCAAGTCGGCCGATGCAATTGCGATCTATGACGAAGTGCGAGCGGCTGACGTTCATCTGCAGCGAATTGTCGAAGCGACTCGAGGAGCCATTCTCGCTCGTGGTCAGGACGGCATTCCTTTGCTGGTCGAACAACTGCATGCGGATGACCGAGCCCTCTTTCGTCTGGCACTCGGGACGGCTCGTGAATTTCCGGGCAGCGAGATTGATAAAGTCCTTGTGACGGAAATGACGAAGTCGCCCGATGATCGAGCGGCCCTGATTGTTCAGGCGATGGCGGATCGAAAAGAGACAGTTGTGCTGACGGCGATTCTGAAAGCCGCTGAGCAGGGACCGTTGGCGGTGCGATTGTCGGCCGTCGATGCACTTGCCCGAGTCGGTGATGTGACTTGCCTGAATTCGCTGCTGAAGATTGCCGTCGATAAAGATGCAGAATTGTCAGTGGCAGCAAAAGACACTCTGGCAGAACTTCCCGGCGATAACGTGAATGCTCAGATCGTCGCATTGTTACCAAAGGCGGAAGGAGCCACGTATCCACTTCTGATCGAGCTTGTCGGTAAACGTCGTATCGAAGCAGTTCCGCAGCTGCTGAAGGCTCTGGATAACAACAGTGGAGTTGTCCGAACAGCGGCATTGGTCGCTCTGGGAGAAACCGTTTCGCTGCAGCAATTGCCCGTACTGATTGATCAGGTGGTGGCTCCGAAGAAGTCTGAAGATGCCGAGATCGCTCAGAAGGCTCTTAAGGCCGCAAGCATTCGCATGGCTGATCGCGAAGCCTGTGCGAAGGAGTTGTCGGCTGCTGTGGATCGTGTCAAATCTGTTCCCGTCAAAGGAACCCTGCTGCAGATTCTGGGAGCCATGGGCGGAACCAACGCGCTGCAGGCTGTCGGCAAAGCAGCGAAGAGCACCGATGCTCAGTTGCAGGACATCAGCAGTCGCCTGCTGGGTGAATGGATGACCGAAGACGCCGCTCCGGTTCTTCTGGAACTGGCAAAGATCCCTTCCAATCCGTATCAGGTGCGTGCATTGCGAGGATACATCCGCATCGCTCGTCAGTTTGTGCTGCCAGATGCAAAGCGTACCGAGATGTGCCAGACAGCATTCGATGCTGCTCGACAAACGGCCGAAAAGAAACTGGTTTTGGACATCCTGAAGCGTTACCCAACAGTAGATAACCTGAAGATGACCATCAAGCTGATGAAAGTTCCGGAACTGAAGGACGATGCGACTCAGGCGATGCTGGTCATCGCACAGAAGCTGAGCGGCAAAGGTGTGGACGTCAAAGAACTACTGGCCACAGCCGGCATCGAAAAGATGAAGCTCGAAATTGTCAAAGCCGAATACGGTTCCGGTGCGACTCAGAAAGATGTCACCGCCGTCCTGCAGAAGCAGGCTGGTGAACTGCCAATCATCACGCTGGTCTCGGCCAGCTACAACGCCAGTTTTGGAGGCGACCCGCTTCCGGGCAGCACGAAGCAACTGAAGATTCAGTACAAGATCAACGGCAAAGCGGCAGAAGCCTCGTTTGCCGAGGACGCTCTGATCGTGTTGCCAATGCCAAAGTAAGCCTAATACTGGTTGTTGGTATTTGGTAGTTTGAAGAATTGAAAACACCGCATGAAGT
>CAIJTV010001040.1:0-1698 GCA_903823635.1 uncultured Planctomycetaceae bacterium | reverse complement strand
CAGGACCAGAACAAGGCTGTCCTCGAATGTTGAAGAGGATTTGAATTCTCCGTCGTGACGAGAACAGGATGCTCTCCTGGTTCCGGGTTAAACGGTCCATGCTCTGGCTGGCTACTATGGTTGCGCCGGCCAATAAGAATCATGGAGCAGGGGATCACAGCGAGAACTGTTGCGGTGGTCGTCAAGACTCCAATTGTGCCATAGATTCCGAACAGCCGAATCGGCTCGAGTCCACTGACCATCAGCGATGCCGTTCCCATCGCAGTTGTTCCCAGCGAGAGGACACTTGGCAGCCAGCCTTTGCGAAAGGCTTCGATAGCCGCCGCCTGTGGCGACAACGAAGAGCCCGCATTCTGATAGTAGTTCATCAGATGTATTCCGCCTGATACGGTCAGGACCTGTACCAATGGTGGCAGAATGATGATAAGGGCACTGAGCGTTTCGCCCGTGTAATGAATTACCGCCAGCAGAACGGCTTGACAGAAACAAGCTGTGAGAAAGACAACAAGGCCCCCGATAAATGATCGAAGTGACCACCAGCAGATAATAAAAATGACAATCGCGGAAGGTGCCGCAAACTTCGTCAGGGACTGATGACTGGCCGCGTCGACAGTGAGACCGTCAATGACAGGCCCCGCCAGATGAATGTCAGCGGGTTTCACCTTACAGAAGTTCTGGATGCTCTCTTGAATGGCGCTGACAATTTCGGCTCTGACAGCGAGTCCTGCGGCATTGAGAGTCACAATCACACAGGTCGTGCGTCCATCCGGGCCGATCAGGCTGCCCTGCAGACGCTGAACGGCCACTTCAGGCGTAATCTCTGGAGTGGAGGGGCCTGCCGGTGTATCCGGAATTGGAAGTCCTTCGTCAAAACTCTGGCCCTGTGCATCTGGCACCGGTGAGCCCTGAGTGAGTTTCATGACGACTTCGCGGCCCGAAACGACTTGATGAAGCAGAGATACACCAGCGCTGTCGTGGAATCGTGGGGATTGCCGGAGATCATTGGTCAGCAGATCGAGCCGCTCATCGGTCCAAAAACATTCCGGCCAACTGGCGATTACGACATCTCCGGGGCCAAACAGCTCAACAAATTCGTCGTACTGACGGCGTTCCGCAAAGGTGGCATCAACCCAGTCGATGGGCGAGTTGTTGCTCGACTTCAACGCATTGACAGCGCCAAACGCGATCACCGGCAACAGGAGCCCGACATAGATCGCTACCAGGCGAATGCGGGAGATAACAGCGTCCATCGAAGATGCAGTTCCGTCTGATTTGTTTCCGGGCGTCCTGTTCTCCGGCAGAGACAACAGCGGGGATTGATAAGGATTGTGTCAGATTCAGAAGTTTTAAGCGATCTCTGATGAGGATGGGGAAACAGAATTACCAGCCTCGTCGCCCCATAATATTTTTCGATCTGCCGACTGGATCGATTTGCCCCCCGGGGCACGTGAGAAGCCACGTATGCGACGGCGGGTTCTGAAGCACGTTCCCGCGCGGTGAGTTCATTCAGATGCTGGGAAGGTATGAATGGAAAGTCTGGTCAGGCGATCTTATGAGATTCGTTGAAAAGGTCGTAGGCAATTTTGCTCTTAGCAGGAGCAGTTTTTCTACGCAGTTGTTCACTACTTGCGCGGACTCAGCCCCTCGAATTCGAAGGCCTGTCTGGTGGTCGCACTCCTGATCGCGACTTCGATGCTG
>CAIJTV010001039.1:0-11749 GCA_903823635.1 uncultured Planctomycetaceae bacterium | reverse complement strand
TCGGCATGAAGATCGATGTTCTGGAAGTTCCGGGCTTCGATATGAATCAGCATGTTGAAGAAGCTCCGCGGGAATCCGGTGACTCACGTCGCGGACAGGGTCGCGGTGACAGGCCACAACGTGGTGGTCAGCGTCCGGCACAGCATTCAGGTCGTCTGCATCCACTGCAGGCAGCTCGTGGCGAACGCCCCTCACAAGGCGATCGCGATGATCGACCTCGCAATCCGGCTCCGGCCCGAGACGATCGTCCTCGCAGTCCGCGAGCTGGTGATCGGACCGAGCCACCTCGAAAAGATATGGGGCGTGAAGCCGAGCGTCAGCGACGTCCGGATCCTCGCCGTCAGGATGCTCCGGTGGCCAATTCTGGTCTGCGTCGTCAGACGTCACGACCTCAGGAATCCCGGTCTCAGGAGACAGGTCGGCCTCAACAGTCGGAACGCTCTTCGCAGGGTAGCCGACCACAGGGTTCCGGAAGGCCTCAGCAGTCAGGTCGTCCACCTCAGGGACGTCCGGCGCAGGCTGGACCACTTGCCGGTCGAGCTCAGGCAGCTCGCCGTCCGAGTGGCAATGACTCGCGAAACGATGGCCTCAGTTTTGGTGATGGGGTTGATGTGGAAGAACGACAGTCGTCAGCACGCGGTGAGCGTCGGCCGGAACGCCGTCAGCGACCTGCGGCTCGCACGAATCAGTAGTTTTCTTCCAAGCATCTGCAATGCCCCGGTGAAAGCTGTTCGCCGGGGATTTCTCTCATCCCGAATTGGAAATTTGTTCTTATGTCCGTCAGTGAAATCTCTGAAAATATGAACTCTGAAGAACTTGAAATCGAAACTTTGGTTGAATGTGAAGACATGGCTGAAGCAGAAGAAACGACCATTGAAGAAGTAGAAGTGATGGTCCAGCCGGAGCCCGAGAATGGGTTTCGCAAGCTGGGTCTGTGTGCGCCATTGATGGCCGCTATTGAAGCGTCCGGCTACACAAATCCCACGCCGATTCAGGAGCAGACAATTAAGCTGCTTCTGGAAGGTCGTGACATGGTCGGTCAGGCTCAGACGGGTTCCGGAAAGACCGGAGCCTTCGCGTTGCCGCTGCTGCAGCGGATCGAACTTGAACTGAAGCAGCCTCAGGTGCTGGTGCTCGTACCAACGCGAGAACTTGCGATTCAGGTGGCCGCTGCGTTCGAAAAGTACGCGGCTAAGATGAGTCAGTTGCGAGTCGTCGCGATCTACGGTGGTGCCGCCTATCAGCCTCAGCTTTCACAACTGAAGCGTGGCGTGCATGTTGTCGTGGGAACTCCGGGCCGAGTCATGGACCACATGAATCGCGGCTCGCTGAACCTCGGCAACCTGAAGTGTCTGGTGCTGGACGAAGCCGATGAAATGCTCCGCATGGGATTTGCGGAAAGCGTGGAGTGGGTGCTGACTCAGCTTCCGGAGAAACGTCAGATTGCTCTGTTCTCGGCAACAATGCCGGAACCGATTCGCCGGATTGCTCAACAGCATCTGAAGAATCCTGCCGAAGTCACGATTCGCCAGAAGACGGCAACCGCCGACACGATTCGTCAGCGTTTTGTTGTCGTCGGACAGTATCAGAAGGAAGCCGCTCTCGGCCGAGTTCTCGAAGCAGAACCGATCGATGGCGTAATCATTTTCGTCAAACTGAAGTCGACTACAGAACCACTGTGTGAGTACCTCAGCTCTCGCGGGTACCGAGCAGCCGCTCTGAACGGCGACATCGCTCAGGCCCAGCGCGAACGAATTATTGAACACTTTAAGGCTGGCAAGCTGGATATCGTGGTGGCGACGGACGTTGCTGCTCGAGGTCTGGACGTGCAACGTATCAGCCACGTGATCAACTACGATCTGCCGGGTGACAGCGAAGCTTATGTGCATCGGATTGGTCGAACAGGCCGAGCTGGGCGCAGTGGTGAAGCGATTCTGTTTATTCACCCGAAGGCTCAGCGCATGCTGAAGAGCCTGGAGTATGCAACTCGACAGAAGATCGAGCCGATGGATCTGCCGACAAACCGTCAGATCAACAAGAACCGCGTTTCTCGGTTCCATGGCCAGATCATCGAAAACATGTCTCATCCACTCGCGGATGCGATGGGTTCTATCGTCGATCAGTTTCGCCGTGAAAATCCTGACACGACCGTTGAGAAGATCATCGGGGCGTTGGCCATCATGGCCAACAGTGGTAACCCGCTGTTGCTGAAGGAAGAACTGAAGCAGGAAACTTTCTTTGAACCTCGTCGACGTGACGAACGCGGATCACGTGATTCTCGCGGACCGCGAGATGATGGGTTCCGTGGTCAACGGAGAGATACTTTCTCGAGCAACGGTCCACGTTATGAACGTGCTCCCGGTGATCGCGGATTCCGAAACGATCAGGGACCTGGCGATAACTTCTCTCGCCCGGAACGCAATTTCCGTGACGACCGAGGACCTCGCGATGACCGTGGTCCCCAGGTTGACCGAGGACCGCGTGAAGATCGTGGGCCTCGGGCTCCTCGCCAGGGCGACGAGAATATGGAAACCTACCGCATCGAAGTCGGCCATATGCATCAGGTGAAGCCTGGCAATATTGTCGGTGCCATTGCGAATGAAGCCGGGATCGACAGTGCTCAGATTGGACGCATTGAGATCTTTGAAGACTTCAGCACCGTGGATTTGCCACAGGGCATGCCGCAGGAAGTCTTCTTTGCTCTGCAGAAGGTCTGGGTCTCCGGTCGCCAGTTGAAAATTGCTAAAGCCGAAGGAGCTCGCTCTGGTGGATCGTCCTCCGGTGGATCGTCTTCAGGCGGACCATCTTCTGGCCGACGCCCTGATCGCCCATTCCGCCCGAACCGTCCGGCTCGCAAGCCAGGCGGTCGAGGGATGCGATCCTAAAGGAATCAGATCGATCTCTGTGACGCATCGCGTCAACAGTGTTCAACGATGATCGCGAACGCCCCCGAGTTAACCTCGGAGGCGTTTGCATTTGTGCCCTTTGGACTGCGGCAGCCTGCTGCCGCTTTCCCGTCCACAGCCTGCTGTGGACCGCGATTTCAAACAGCTCTCTCCAGCTCGTGGTTTTGCAGCAGGCTGCATGCACCAAAGCGGCAGCAGGCTGCCGCAGTCCAAAACGACGAACTCTCCCTCTATGGGATTGGCCTTACCAGATCGTAGCCCAGTTCTACGGTGGTCCAGTCGTCGGTGATTTTGAGTGCTTCGTTGCCGGAGCGATGGCCGGTGCAGAGCATGTCGACGTCAAACTGGACAGTGGCGGCGAAGACTTTGATGAATTCCTTGGCGGCGACGGTCGTCTTGTCCGTCGGCGCGAACATCAACTTGAATCGAGAAGTCTGCAAGGTTCTCCCAGGCTCCACTGCTACTTGTTCGCCGGTGAGCTTCGGCCAAATACGACTGATCGATCCGTCGTATCCAAAACTCAGGATCTGACAGTACAACGGCTGAGCGGAGTTGTTGGTCACGTAGAAGCAGACGGAAGTGCCGCTAAGAACAAGCAGATCTCCACGTGTGTCGGCGGTAATGAGTTCGTATTCCGCCGCTGCTGGTGCTGCCGCAGTTGTGGGTCTGCCAGAAACTGGTGGAGCCGAAACAGCCGGCTTGAATCGTTTGGCCTGCAACGCGATCTTGCCACTCAGAACAGACGGTTCCGTATTGCGAATCTCCATGACCGCTCGCTGCTGTTCGGAAATCACAGACTCAGGTGTCGTGCTAAGACTGGCAACTGGCAGGATTCGAGAGCCCACGGCGACTGAGGCAGGTCCGCTGATGCAGGAACATCGACTGCTCACAGGAGCGGCGTGCTCAAGTTTCAGCCTGGCGACGGGTGGGCCTGCATTCTTCAATACACGGGAATCTGGCGGATAAACGGCGAACTCCTGACCGTTGCTGAGTCCATGAATGCGTCCACCGTCGATCACATAGAGACCGTTCTCAACCCCCATCACCATGAAGGGGAAATCTTTGCCCGGCCGCTCTGAGCTGAAAAGCAAACGATCCCGATCACCTTCGCACTGTGGAATCTGTTGCGGATACCATGCACGAACTTTGTTGCGAGTCAGCTCGTACAGCTCGCGACACGTGATCTCTCTCGACGTGAGCCCAGCGAGAGTTTCCGTCAAAGCGTAGGTCATCGCACCGTAGACGACGGTGTTCCCGGAAGAAACATCGTGGTACTCGTGAGCAATTTGTTTTGCGTGACATGCGGCCAGCAGAACATAGTCTGCCATTTTCACTTCCCCCGTACTTCTCAAGCCCGACGATTCAGCGGGGCTGGACTTTGGCAGTTTTGCAGCTGGAGGCGTTCGCAAATCCGGTTCGCACATGCGGCCAGTGCTGCGTGTGCCGGAACCGGAATGACAGCAATCCAGAACAATCGTAATGCAGGAGGTGTACTGTCCCAGTTCGTCGATCAGTGCGCCGAGTTCCCAGTCGCGAATGTCGAAGATGTCAGCCTGACGACTGTCGTAGGGGACGATGGTCTCATCAAAGCCGCTGGGTTTCGTTTGCGTGACATCGCGGTTCAATGAGCCATGGCCGCTAAAGTGAAACAGAAATGCGGGCTCGGGCGATGGGCGTCCGGATTGTGCCCAGATCTTCGCGGGTTCAATCAACTGACTTCGAAAGGAGTCAAAAATGGCGGCTCGAGTCGCCTGGTCCTCGGAGAGAGTCATCAACTGCAGTTCATCCGCAAACATCTGCCTCAGCACGAGCGACATACGAGCGACGTCGTTAACGCAGCCGCTGAGCGGATAGTTCTTGAGTTTCTCGGACTTGTAGATATTAATACCGACGACGAGTGCGTGCAGGATCGCCATTTGTGTTTCCTTATGAGCAGCATCGACGCATGCTCGATTTGTCGGTTCATTCAGGCGATGTTTCGCAGGATCATCGATTCCTGCCGGCTTTTTCCGGGCCTGGACAGCGCACTAGGACTAAATTTGCCGTGAGGATACACTACAGCAGCGTGAAATCGATGCACATTTCGGAATGCCTGTTTTCGCAAATTGCCTGTGCAAAGGACTGCACTCATGATCCTGATTATCACGATTCTGGCCACGCTGATTTTGTATTGGATCTATGACGGCTACGGCCGGTTCCTGCAAATCATGGTGCTCCTGAAGCGTGACGAATCGCAGGCGATCACTGCGTCAGTACCCAAAGGCGTAGAAATTAAGAACGAAGATCGCTGGCCGACGATGACTGTCCTGCTGACAGTCCACAATGAAGAGACGATCATTCGCCGGCGGATCGAGAATATTCTGCAGTGTGATTATCCTGCAGGTTGCCTGACTGTACTGATCGCCTCCGATGGATCAACGGACTCAACAAACGAGATCGTACGATCATTCTTCGATCGGGGGGTGCGTTTGTTTGAGAGCCCCGGGCTGGGCAAGACCGGGACCCAGAATGCAGCCGTTCGCTCGATTGAATCAGATCTGATTGCCTTTACTGACGCCGACATTCTGTTTGACGCGGATTGGTGCAAACAGATAGCTCGGCGATTTCAGAATCCACAAGTTGGCGCAGTGGACGGTCGTGCCTTGTATGAAGCCCCGACTTCGGATGCTCTCCAGGCGAGTCAGGGGTTTTACTGGACCTATGAGTTAAAGCTGCGACTTCTGGAATCGCAACTGGGAATTCTGGCCGTTGTGGCCGGGGCGTGTTTTGCGATCCGACGAAATCTGTTTGTCACCATGGACCCCGCGATCGGAGAAGATTGCATCGTCCCGCTGGACATTGTGACACAGGGATTTCGAGTCGTTCATGAGCCGCTTGCGATCAGTCGTTTCGATTCCGAAGAAGATAGCTCAATCACGCTGCGACGGCGAATCCGCATGACTCTTCGCAATTGGCAAGGAACGTGGACTCGCAGTCATCTGCTGAACCCGCTGCGGCATCCCGGCTACGCGTTTGCGTTGTGGTCGCACAAACTTTTGCGTTGGCTTTCACCCTTGTTTCTGGCCACGGCGAGCTGCTGCTCAATGGCCCAGCTTATTGTGGCCCCGTCGCTGGCGTCGGCCCTGATTTTTGCTCCTTTCGGCGGGCTGTTTGCTTTAGCCGGGATTGGCTGGATTTCCGCACGGCGACACCTGCGAGTTCCCGGCACCGGGGCTGCGTACAGTTTTCTCCTGGCGAATGTGGCGTTTCTGATCGGCATCTGGCGCGCTGTCACCGGGCATCGGATTCACTCCTATCGCAACGCTTAGACGCAGTCCCGAAGCTGGATTCTGCCCTCATCACCAGAACTGATGTTGCGGTTCGGCCGATTTTGCTGCTACCCTTCATTGCCGCACGAAAGAACGAGCATTGGACAGGGCTCGGATAAATTCAGGAGCTGTGCGGCGGGAAGTGATTTCAACGGATGATCACCACAAATTTTCCACATAAGACCCGTTTCGGATCAGGCCGTTCACGGCTTGGACGGCAGCTTTCTCTGCTCGGCGCTGCCGCGGCAATGATGGTGATGTGTGGTTGTATGAATGCTCAGAACACGCGGTTCCCGTCGTTGTACACGTGGTTCCCCGCAGCCGAGAATGAAGCGTTTGAGCGAACTGATCCGTTCCCCGATCCTGACATTGGCCCGTCGATGGATTCGACTCCTCGCGGATACGATCGCCCCCGCAGTGAATCTCGCAAGGCCGCTGAACAACGCATGTTTCAAGGGCTGCCGGTTGGGCCGGAGTATGTTCGCCCGGGCGTTCCGCAGGGTGGCCTTCGCACTGATCGCGTCGTTCATTAAACGGGAAGTGCTCGCGGCTCGTTAATTGATGCTTCAAAACTCGGTTTGCCCTCGTGCCAACTTGTCTTACCAGCACGAACGGTCACTTTGCTTCCTTCCGGAGTCGGTGCAACGGGAATGCGACTTAGGAACAGTCCGGGAATAATCTCCGGCTTGCATCAAGTGGAGACTCAATCGGTGTGCCCGCGTTCGCTAAGGCTCACTTGTCACACCCTACGAGAAAACAACGAAACCTGTAGGGTGTGACAAGTTTGCGATAGCGAACGCAGGCACACCACATACGGATCTTATTTCGAACCAGTTCTTTAGTCGTGAAGTAAGCGTGACCGTGATATGTCATGGCAAAGCGGGATGTGGCTCTGAACGGCTCAAGAGTGTGCTGAGCTTCGGAGTGTAATCTTCCCCAGCGTTGTGAAACAGATCGGCGTCCGACGAACATCATGAGTCAGTCAAATACACAAACAGCCGGCTATCAGAGCTGGCAGAAACTGGCATTTTTACATTGGAGAGTGCCAGCCTCCACCTTGCAGCCTCTGATCCCGAACGAACTCAGGATCGAAGAGTTCGACGGCAGTGCGTGGCTGGGGCTGGTGCCGTTCTCTATGGAACGAATCCGGCCATGGTGGTTTCCTGCGGTGCCGGGGATTTCGTGGTTTCTGGAAACGAATATCCGTACCTATGTTGTCGACAGGAACGGTGTTCGTGGTGTGTGGTTCTTCAGTCTGGATGCGAATAAACAACTGGCGGTCACCGTCGCACGAACCTTCTGGCATCTGCCTTATCGCATGGCACAGATGACGATGACTGTCGGAAAATCGCCGGACGGATTGACTCTGTTTCAATACACGGGAACGCGAACTGATCAGCCACCAGCCGAGTACGACGTATCGCTGTCAGTCGACCTGCGAGCACCAGCGACAGCAGCGGCCACAGCTACGCTCGAGCATTTTCTTGTCGAACGTTACATCCTGTTTGCTCAGAAACGCAACGGAGAACTGATGAGCGGTCAGGTTCATCATGCACCTTATCTGCTTCGACCAATCGTGTCTTGTCGCGTTTCTCAGTCACTGTCCTCGGCGGAAGGCTGTCCATCCTTGATAACTCCGCCTGATCATGCGGCGTACTCAGAGGGCGTGGATGTTCGAGTTTCTCCGCTGAAGTAATTGCCGAGCTTCAATTCTGGATTGAACAACCGCTGGCAACTCGCCAAAGTGCGGCTTCGACTCTGTAAATCAGCTTTCACTGATTCATTGCGGCTTCGCTCAATCAGCTTTCTGTTTTCCCTGACAGCCACATTCCTTTTCCGGGCTGTGCTCGTTCATGCTTCAAGTCAATCCTCGCATTCAGATCCCCGATACAGAATTCCAGCTTGCCTACGCGCGGAGTGGAGGACCGGGAGGACAGAACGTCAATAAAGTCAGCTCGAAAGCGATTATGACGTGGGACATCACCAACACGGCGTCGCTTCCGGCCGACGTCAAAGAGCGTTTCATGGCTCGCTACGGTCGGCGAATCTCCAAAGAGGGATTCCTGCAGATCACCAGCCAGCGTTATCGGGATCAGGGTCGCAATGTTGAAGACTGCCGAACCAAGCTGGCCGAGTTAATCCTTGCCATTGCCACGCCACCCGTGATACGCAAACCGTCAAAGCCATCCAGGGGTGCGAAGCAACGGCGCCTTAATGAAAAGCACGTTCAGGCAGATCGGAAACAGAATCGTCGCCGCCCGGGATTGGGTGATTAGTCCAAGCTTGCACCGATCCGAGTGTCGGTTTGATCACATGCCCATCAGTTTCTTGCGGAACACGAAAAAGGCGGCTCCCAAAAGGCAGAGTCCTGCCCAAAGATAGTCCAGTGATGGCTTCTCTTTCAGGTAGATCCACGCGAACGGGACAAAGACTGTGAGCGTTATGATTTCCTGCAGGATCTTCAATTGCCCCACGTTCATCACCTGGTTGCCAATCCGATTGGCTGGTACCTGAATCAGATACTCGAACAGAGCGATCCCCCAACTGATCAGAGCCGCGACCAGCCAGGGCTTCTCTTTGAGCCCCTGCAAATGACCATACCATGCGAAGGTCATGAAAATATTGCTCAGTATCAGCAATCCGACCGTCGTCCACACCTGTGACATGAATCCATCCTTATCACATCTCTGCTAACCGAACTTCACCTCGTGCAAAATTCTAGCGTTGCTGCGGGATCGCGAGAACGGCGTTTGCAGACTGTTCCTTTCAAAGCAGAAATGAAAAAAGAGCCACGCCGAAACGTGACTCTTCAAAAGTTCAAAGTGGAACAGGTTGGCGTTGCCGTGATTAGAAGTCGCCGACCACTTCTCCATCCGCATGTTGAATCAGGCGGTTTAATGTTGCATCGTCGATTTCACTGCTGATCTCTCTCACAGACCCATCAAAGAACAGAATTCGAAACGTCTCCGCGAGTTTTCCAAGAGCGGCTTTCGGGGCCTTCGAATTGAACTCAATGCCCGACGGTTTGGTCCAGATGTCAGCTTTGTCGGGACCGGCCTCAACCACCATGATTGTATTGGACATTCCGTCTGTGATGTTGCCGAACCTGGTTGGCTCCTCACCACCCAATGGAGTTCCCTCACCTGTGAACACATGCAGACTCGTGTGACCTGGTTTCTCTACGCCTTCGCATTCAAAGATCTTCGGCATGCGTTCAATGAGTGTCTTGTTATGCTCGCTGTCCCAGGGTTCATCGAGATGGAACTCCTGAAACAGCGCAACTTCTTCCATATACGGCAGCAAATACACACGCCAGCTCAGCCCTTTATTCACACCATCATCGTTTTTAGCAGCGCAGTAGGAAGGGAGACCATTAAACGAATCATGGTAGTTGTGAAACGCGAGCCCGATTTGTCGAAGCGGCATTGTCTTCGCGCGGCGACCAGCAGCTTTCTGACTTTCCGCAAATCCCTTCACAAGTTCCTTAAACGCCGGAGTGACGTCCTTGAAGAACTTTTCAGAATCCGAAACTTTGGGGATATCCAGTTCCACTGATTCTTCAACCGCTTCGATCGTGACAGACTCCAGCAGCTCAGACAGAGCTGTCACCAACTCTTCGCCCACCGGAGAATTGTCGCCGGAAAGCTGACCAAGAGCCTGAACCTTCACCATCTGAAAGCCGCCCATGGCAATCGCGTTCAACTGCTGAGCACTCGCGTTATCGCTCATTTCGACATTCAGATTCAGGTGCGATTCACTCGCCCCAGTCATATCGATCGTTGCCACCAGGCCAACGATGTTTTGGACGAGGGGAGCCATCGGCATTTGCTGTGATAATTGCTCTACCAGTTCTTCCACGGGCTCGAGGTCCACGACAGCCACGATATCGTTCGCGGGATAGAGCTTTTCAAATTCGGCCTTCGTTTCTCCGCTCTTGACTCGCGGGGAAAGCATCGCCTTCAGAGTCTTCTCCGGGCCCAGCAGCATTGTTTTGGAGTCAACGAAAGTCAAAAACATTCCGTCGGGAAGAGCGTAAGCCACTTTCGACTGGATCATCATCGTCTCGTCTTCGTTTCTCACAGGCAGCTTCGCCAGCAGTCCTTTCTGATCAAAATCACTATTTGCACAAACAATGACGCCCGGCATAGGCTCGGACGACGGCGTAGCCTGATAGTAGTCTCCAACAACATGGCCATCATGATGCTGAATCAAATGCAGCAGTTCGCCGGCTTCGATTTCTGAAGGAAGGAATTTTGCGGAGCCGTCTGCAAACACCGTAACAAAGCGGTCACCGATTTCGCCAAGTGAAGCAGCAGGATCTTCTCCGTCAATTTCGAGTCCACCGGGTTTTGTCCAGACGTCTGCCTTGTCGGCCCCGGCAATGACGGCCATGATCGTGTTGCTCGTGCCGTCCGTGAACCTGCTGATCCCCGAGGCCTCCTCACCTCCAAAGGGCGTTCCTTCCCCCGTGAAGACGTGATATGAAGTCATCCCTGCGCCTTCCACGCCCGCTGTTTTGAAGAACTCCGGCATCTTTTCAATCAGCGGCTTGTTGTGTTCGCTGTCCCATGGCTCATCCAGATTGAACTCGTTATAGAGTTCAGCCTGTTCCAGATAGGGCAGCAAGTGAACTCGCCAGCTCAGGTTTCCTTTGTTGTCGCCATACCCATCGCTGGCGGGAAACGTGTTGTTCGAGTCATGGAAATTATGCATCGCGAGGCCGATTTGTTTCACCCCATTCAGCATCTGAACTCGCTCGGCCTGCTCCTTCGCGCGGGATGACATATCTTCCAGACAAGCGGCATCCATGACGATGCCGAATTCTTCGATCTGCTCGACCCTGGCACCTACATTCTTTTCAAATTCCCCCAGGAGCGTCTTGAGGACCTCCTGGCCATCAGCGGCTTCAAGCAGCCCCTGAAAACCTTTGGCATTGATGACTCGCGCGGGTTGAGCCGCAACGATGATCATGGAATCATCCGGAACGTATCGCAGAAGGGCGGATTTGCCCTCCGTCGGAGCCACTTCTGCGCCTCGCACTGCCCCCTTCAACTGTTGTTTAGTTGACGGAGTCTTTTTCGGCGGGGCCGTCTTTGCTGCGGCCTTCTTTTCCGGGGCCTTCTTGGCCGCCGACTTCTGTGTCGTTGACTTCTGCTGTGCCGTCACTGGCCCGGCTAACACTCCCAGGAGTAGTGCCAGAATCAACAGATACGATTTGACTTGTCGTAGCATCGTGGGCGTCCTTTCATTGAGAAACAAAATGAGCAATTCAGACTCGAAGCAGAGCTCCCTACCATAGCGATCGATCCCCGCCCATATAGAGGTCTCCTGCGAAGCCCTCAGTCTGTCAGTATGCTCAGGAAATGCAACAGTCCGCACCCATCCACCTGCAGGATGCGGTTTGGGAATAGCCTTCTCCGGACAAAGCCAGCACCGGCCCCCGAACGCTGGAAAAATGCGTGAAGTACATTTCCGCGGCTGGGTGACCATCCCGGTTCTGCTCGGCCTGTGAACAGATATCGCCTTTCGGATCAG
>CAIJTV010001038.1:0-4796 GCA_903823635.1 uncultured Planctomycetaceae bacterium | reverse complement strand
TCGCTCCGTCAGAAATCGCGAAAGCGGCGCAACGACATGTGTCTCCAGTGTTCGCTGTACCGGGCGCGCACCATAGCGAGGATCGAAGCCAGCCTTGGAGAGATGTTCCACAACATCCTTGTTCCATTGCAGCCTCAGCCCCAGTTTTCTCAGCCCCTCACGTCCGGCGATTTCTTGTAACTCTTTCTCTGTGATCTGGAGAATTGCTGCACGAGTCAACGCATCGAACGTAACAACTCCATCCAGACGATTGAAGAATTCGGGACGGAAGAACTCCCGTACGGCAGCCTCATGACGCATATTGGGAGTTGCGACGCTGTCTGCGAATCCGACTTGCCCCGAAGAATCTGATCCCAGATTCGATGTCAACAAAATCACAGTGCTTCGAAACCACGTTGTCCGCCCAAATCGATCCGTCAGCCGTCCCTCGTCAAATACGTTCATCAGGACGTCATAAACCGAAGGATGAGCTTTCTCAATCTCGTCGAGCAGCAACACCGTAAATGGCTGGCGTCGAATCTGCTGCAGGAAGTCTGACGGTTCTCCATTCGACTGCATCAATAACCGATCCGCGGCCCATGGACCAGAATACTCACTCATATCCAGCCGAATCATGCGCGCCGACTTCTCACTCGATTCCGTCGCTGAATTCGCTCCATCTTCGTTCCCTGACTTACCTCCAAACAAACATCGCGAGACCGCTCGAGCAAGCTCGGTCTTTCCAACTCCTGTAGGACCACAAAACAACAGAACTCCTAACGGCCGCCCGGGATCATTCATACCCGCCTTGAACTTCACAACAACGTCAGCGGCCGTCTCACAGGCCAGCGGCTGGCCCATGATCTGTGATTCAAATTCACTGATCAATTGCTCGCGAGACAGCGGCCAATCATCGCGTAGGAAGCGGTCGGGCAATCCTGTCCGCTGGAGAAATGTCTGCAGGACGCCCTCCTTCGTCAAAGCCTTTCCAAATCCGAGGCCACTTTCAGAACGCTGAGTTCCCAGGTTGGACGTCAGTACAATGATCGTGTTCGAAAAATCCGTTGTCCGACCACGAGCATCCGTGAGCTGTCCCTCGCCCAGCACCTGTAAAAGCAGATCGAATACGTCCGGATGCCCCTTTTCGATTTCATCAAACAAGATCATAGCAAACGGCTGACGACGAACAGCGGCCGTCAGCAATCCTTCTGGCTGAGCAAACGTCCCAACCAGTTGAGGCACCGCATTCGGCGAGACATACTCGTTCATATCGAAACGCAGCAAGCGATCTGCGTGTCCGAACAGATAAGCGGCCAGAGATTTTGCGAACTCCGTCTTGCCAACACCGATTGGCCCAAGCAACAACAGCGACGCGATCAGACGTGTCGGATCATTTAGCCGTGCTCTCGCGATCGCGATAATTTCAACAGCCGCTTTCACCGCATCAGGCTGCCCCACAAATCGTTCACGAAGCTTTTGAGCGACATGGTCCGATGCCAATGTCTGCTGTTGATCGAGGAAGGAACGAGGCAAACCGGTTTGCTGATGAAATGCATCCAGCACACGCTCACGACTAATCACCGCAGGCGTTCCCGCCTTGTCGGAAGAGGCGTCTGGTTGTGCCTCGCCTTCGATGCGGACCGCCAGCCGCTTTAGAAAATTGGCCGCTTTACCCGGAAACGCCACATCCCGTGCATAGCGACGCTGCAAATCAATGACAGCGGGCAGCGATTCAATGGAAAAGCGACAGCGATGCCGAGTCTCGAGGCGTCGCTGCTCACTGAACAATACTCGAAGGTTATCATCCGCCGACAGTTTACTGATGCGGATCACATGAAACGCATCGGCAAAGCTACGGTCTTTCTCTCGCAGTACACGAAATGCTTCGGGAGTCATTTCGCCAATCACGCGAACATGCCGGCGTTCAAGAACCGTCTTCAGCAATGCCGCCACGCTGAGCGTCGACTGACTTGTCATCCCAGCCTGAAACAGCCCCAGCAGATCATCGAATTACAACACCAGATCTCGCAATGATGCGTGCTTCACAATCGCATGAAAGCGAGTTTCCCACTGGCCGACATACGACATACCGGAGATCAATCGTTGCGGTGACAACAACCACACGGCCTGCTGGTCGCGATGAGGATTGACAATGCGTTTCACATGCCGGAACACATACTCATGCAGAATCGAAGTCTTCCCGACCTGGCGAGCTCCCGACAGCAGCACCGGCCGACGATCATCGGCCTGCAGCAGTCTGGTTAACTCGTCAACTTCTCGCTCACGCAGTTCAACTCGATTCAAGTCCTGAGGATACTGATGATTCAGGCACCGTCCGACTCGATAAAGTTCTGATTCGCCGTCAACAGTTTCTGATGCGCCCAGAAATGCAAACAGGCTATCCTTTTTCTTTTCACGAACTCGAGGCGGATTCAGACGAAACTCAGCCTCCGAGACCCAGGCGTTGCCTTTCAGCGAGAATCTTTCCAGCTCCGGCAAACTCTCCCCGTGAGACTCCCGCGCTGCTTTCCGCAGACGCTCGGTGATCGCTTCGGTCAGTCGTTCTTCGGGATTTTAGTCGGCCGTAATTTCGAACCAGACATCTGGGAACGCCGGCGTAAAGCCAATGCGTCGATCAAACTCTGGGATCATGACCAGAAGCAGTTTGAGACGAGCAAACGGCTTGGCCACTTCCAGGCGAATCTCACACCGTTTGGTTTCCAACTCCGGACAATAAGTCCACGCAGCCAGTGCATCGTGTCGCTGAACCTTCCCCAGCTCCACAAGATTCTCTCGCAGGCGGTGCGTCAGCTTATTCAGGGCACTTTGCAGGAACGTCGATTTTGCTTCCGGCCCGTCGAAGAACAATGTTCGAACGACATACTCCGGTGGCTTACCCGCCACCAAAGAAGCCGTCTCCACATAAACCGGAACCTTGATTTCCATGGTGTTCTCGTTGCCTGTTGATTGCCCCGCCACCGGCCCTGCGTCGGTGGTTTAACGGCTTTTCACCAGTACGATTCTATCATTGTCAGTGATGCAGGAAGCCCATAGGCCCCTCAGGCAGGCTCAGGGGGGATTAGTTCAACAGGCCGTTACTCCACCCTCGCATTGAACGCCAAACTTCGTCGCTCGCCGGTCCCACGAAACGGCTCCGCACCGTGCAACAACCATCCGGGGAAGATGTAAAGATCTCCGATCACGGGTTTGAAACTAATCAGCGACCGCGAAAATCTCTGCTTGCCGCCCATCAGAAAGTTGATGTATCCCGCCTGACGACCCGCGATGTAGTTTCTTTGTTCCTCATCCGGTGAAATTTCAGGAACCTTCAGGTAGAGCACACCGGACAAGTCTCCGGAATGAAAATGTACCGGGCTGGGAGTTCCTGCGAACTGGCTGACAACCCAGAAATTATCCAGTTGGACAAGTCCCGACGGTTCATGTTCGACACTTTCGACATAAGTTCGGATTGATCGAGCCACACAGCTTTGCAGCGAATCCTCGCCACCCCACGAACAATCCGCTTCAGACAACTGGAACTCGGCTCCTTGCCCCGGCGTCAACACTGCGTCCGAAACCGAATTGAGATGATCAATCAGATCCACAGAAATCCGTGTACGTCCAATCAAGGGACCAAACGGCGACAGAAAATCCATGGCCGGTGAGTCCACCGAACTGAACGCCACCGCCTCCGATGCTTCATACTTTTTTAGCCGACGAGTTTTCTCAACGATATGCATAGACATCCTCACTCAATCATCCTCTCTGCCATCTCTAGATGACGACGCAACAGCACGGCTTCCAGCGACCTCGTTAGGGACACTTAATACAAAACAGGCGGCTCTGCAATCAGGGGATCCACAATACGCATTCGAGGATAGTCGTAATCTCGACAACGAGTCGTCGGCAGAATGGCTCCTTTGCGTTCAATCCCGGACGCTGGCAGAAACGTGTCCGGCTCCGGCAAGCTCGTAAACACACCGCACGCCTGCTTGCTCTGCGAATACGTGAAGCGATGCAAACCATCCTCATGAGTAAATCGCTGAAAGACACGCGAACCTCGAAACTCAAGATACAGCCCCAGAACTCCGTCCAGACTGTCATTTAGAAACTTTCGAGCATCCGTCGGACGTTGCCTCAGCAACCATGGGCGAGGTGTTCGGTCCGACAAAGATTGTCGCTGAATCAACTGCCACGTCTCAGGCTGGCTCGGGTCTTTTGATCGCGGCATCTCGTCCCATTTGAGTTTCTCCAGAGTCCATTCTTCGTCAGGAATTGGTTCGCGTTTCAGGCCCGTAGAAACATAGACCCACAGATCTCCCGCAGCCCCCATGTTGGCCGCAATCGTCCAGTAGGCAAGAGCCAGTTGCTTCAGTGCTCCTGCATCATCAGCGACGAGCAACATCCTGATCACATCCGGCTGCTCTGTCTGCAGATCCAGCAAGTCCAAAAGTTGCTGCGAGAAATCAGTAACACCCTTCGCTACAGATTTACGCAGCGCATCACTTTCAGGCATCTCCGGAAGATCTTCCGCGTAGAAAGACATCAGAGCCAGATCTTCCCGGGCAATGATCGTGTTCAGGAACTGTTCAAACTTCATCATCCATTCACGGCGGCGATCCAGTTCACGACGCTGCTTCAGGACGACCGCTGACTGCTGAGTCAGCTTGTTCCACCGTCGCTCCTGCCGCTCCAGTTGGAACACTGTGTTCTGCATGTCCAGAATCACAGAGCTGGCCTGAAGTCGCTGCGATCGTGAACGCAGTTCCTGCAATCGCGTCACAACTTCCATTTGTCCCGCGTCAGCTACGACCGCC
>CAIJTV010001037.1:0-2626 GCA_903823635.1 uncultured Planctomycetaceae bacterium | reverse complement strand
TGTCAGGAATGTGTGAAGTGTGATAGACCCGAAGATAATTGCTCATCCGGCGTTGTTGGCCTGCATCAGCGACTATTCTTTACGCGGCCACGATTGAGGCTATCCTCTGTTGAGGTCTCCCGCGAACCCCTGGCCGCAGTTCACGCGGTGCGGAGACTGAACAGGGTGATGCAACGCACCGTGTGGCGTGAATGTCTCGGGGGAGACTCGAGATACCTCCGAAAACCGGGACGGACCGCCGTCAGACCCACAAATGCCTCGGAATACTGAATCCGCAGGGGCGGCAACCTCCACTTGAAACAACCTCAAGGAATAACAGGGCTCGGGATTTCGTGGTTCTCTGGAGATTCCGCTACTTTTGCTTGCGGAAACGTGGAAATCTAGGTGCAATCGCCGCCCGCAGCCAACATTCTGCCAACGAAAACCGCGGATTGGCGTAAGACCGTCAGCCCCGTAATCTGCTCGGAGTCAGGACGCGGTCTGTTGTGGCCGCAATACTCCATGGAACTCAGGTGTACCGATGATTGAAACACGAAATCTGACCAAACGTTACGGCAATCTGATTGCTGCGAACGATATCACACTGAAACTGGCTGAAGGCGACGTGTTTGGATTCATCGGTCCGAACGGATCCGGCAAAACGACAACGATGCGGATGATCGCGACGTTGCTGAATCCGGATCACGGTGAAGCGTACGTTTGCGGCAAATCGATCTACACGGATCAGGAAGAGATTCGTCGGCTGGTGGGATTTATGCCGGACTTTTTCGGTGTGTACGACGACATGACCGTCATCGAATACCTCGAATTCTTCGCCGCTGCCTATCGAATCAACGGACCCGGTCGCCGGAAAGTCTGCGAAGAGAAACTGGAACTCGTCGACATGGCCTTCAAGCGGGATGCCATGGTCAACGAATTGTCTCGCGGTCAGACGCAACGTATCGGACTCGCACGGACATTGCTGCACGAACCCCAGGTGCTGTTGCTGGATGAACCGGCCAGCGGTCTTGACCCACGTGCTCGAATCGAGATTCGTAATCTGCTCAAGCGTCTCGGCGAAATGAAGAAGACGGTCATCGTCAGCAGCCACATTCTGCCGGAATTGGCCGATGTGTGTACTCGCGTTGGCATGATCGAAAAGGGCCACATGATTGTGGACGGCAACGTGGCCGAAGTCATGAGGAAAGCTCGTCAGCGCATTATGCTGAATATTCGCGTCAAGGAGCGAACGGACGGTGCTGCAAAGCTGTTCGAACAGTTGGACGAAGTTGAGTCTGTAAACATTACGAAAGATCAGCTTCTGGAAGTCACGATGAAGCCAACCGTCGAAGATTACAGCGCTCTGCCGACCGAGCTGGTCAACGCGGGCTTCCGGATTACTTTGTTCCGCGAAGAAGAAGTCAACCTGGAAACTGCGTTCCTGCAGCTTACCAAGGGACTTGTGCAGTAGGTTGTGCTCCACACGGCACGAAACGAAGCCGGGGGCTCGCGGGGTTGATAAAGTTCAATGCCTCAATGGCGCCCGCGCACGAAATAAAATCGCAGTATTTCTTTGCATCAAAGAAACTCAGGTTTCCCGCGCAATTCAGGGCGCGGGAAACCTGTTTGCCATTAAGTCGCCCGGAATTACTTCATCGGAGAATAATCAGTCGCAGTCATGTAGACGGATTCGACCTTCTCCACGATCTTGCCATTCTTCTGAGTTTCCTCGGCAACTTTCTTCCAGACCGGATCTTCGCGGAACGCCGCCCATGAAGCGTCGGCGGCGGCTTTGTCCTTGTGAGCGATGACATAGATCAGCGTGTTTGGCTTGTCGACAGGCAGCCAGTACATGATGTTCTTCATGCCGTGTTTTTCGAACAGGGCCAGCGTGTGGTTACGGAATCGGGCGTTCAGCTCGTCGAGCTTCCCTTCCGGTGAGATATAGGTGCGGAGTTCGTAGAGCACTGGCGGAGATTCCTTTGCCTTTTCATCGGCGGCCTGAGCGGATCGGAAAATTGAAGACTGTGTCAATGAGGAAGACTGAGACAGGGAAAACGTCAGAGCGACGCCGAGTCCAAGTCCACACCAGAATTTAACGGAATTCATAAAGCAGCTCCTGATTAGTGCGGTAAGACAAAACCGGCCGAATGTTAGCAAATGATGGATTCCCACGTGAATCAGCAGGCCGGTTGTTTCTGAGATGATAATCCCGGGCGACAGGATTCGCAGGGCTCTGATCTTCGGCTACAGTCCGCCCCATGCCACTTCTGAGCCTCAATAATCTGTCGTTTACGTATTCGAAACCCAACCTTCTCGAAGGCATCACCCTGCATATCGAGCGAGGTGAACGCATTGGCCTTGTCGGACGCAACGGCGCCGGCAAGTCAACGCTGATGAAACTGATCTCGGGGCTGCTGCGTCCCGACGACGGTTCCGTCGACCTGCAGGCCGAAGCCGTCATCGCGCGACTCGATCAGGAGGTTCCGCAGGGCGGTGATCTGACTGCGTACGAAGTCGCGGCCGAGGGCTTTGGCAAGCTGGGAAAAGCAATCGCCCACTACCGCAATATCGGTCGCAAGCTCCATGAGGGCGTCGCACTGACTCCGGCTGAAGACAAGGCGTATGAAAAAGCCAGTCAGGATCT
>CAIJTV010001036.1:0-9897 GCA_903823635.1 uncultured Planctomycetaceae bacterium | reverse complement strand
GATTGTCAAGAATTCATGAGGACGGCCGTGACTAAAGATAAACTTCTGATTCGTCATACATTGATGACACCACATCGCGGCAGGTGAGAACCGCTGATAAAAGAATTAAGCCGCAGCATCATTCAGCGTCCTTAGCTTAGATTGACCATGTTGCTGACTTGTCGTCACGAGTACACAATGCACGGGCTTGATTGTGAATTATCTGAGTAGGCCAGTAGTCCTGATGACTTTATGCGGACTCCGTGTCAATCACCTCATCGACGCACAGTGATAGGATAAATGGCCTATTGCCAGTTACTCAGGTCATCATAAAGGTTGAAAAACGGAAAACTCAGAAAATGGTTTTCGCTTCGCTCAAACTTAACGACACGAGTCGAACATCAGGGCACAGATCAGGAGGTGCCTCATTTGAGCCCACCGTTTTGCATTTCCATTCGAAGGAGACACGCCGCATGAAACGAATCCAGTCAAAGCAGGGATTTACACTCATTGAACTGTTGGTGGTCATCGCCATCATTGCAATTCTGATTGCATTGCTGTTGCCGGCGGTGCAGCAGGCGCGTGAAGCGGCTCGCAGAACTCAGTGCAAGAACAACCTGAAACAACTTGCTCTGGCTCTGCACAACTATCATGACACGCACAGTGTCTTTCCACCGGGTACAGTGAACCCAGTGCCCGGGGGCGACGATCCCAACGGACGTAACGGAGCTGGTACTCCAGGCATCGGTGGTCCGTGGATTTGCTTTCTGTTGCCGTTCTTTGAGCAGACCGCACAGTATCAGTCTTATGCAAAAATTGTGGCTGAAAGACCGGAAGTCGTCGACTGGTTTGGTAACGGTGCCTACACAGTACAGGGCGTGACTATTGGAGCGGATCCGCTTCCGGCCATGTCCTGCCCGTCCCATCCAACAACTGAAGAGCGTCTTGCAAACGGTACAGGTATGGAGCATCTGGCACGTGGAAACTACTGTGCCAGCTACGGCAAGGCAGGGTATGGTCGAGTTCACACCAACAATCCAACAGTTGGTGGTGTCTTCGGAAACAATTCTCGGTTCAGCATGCGAGACATGACAGATGGAACATCCAACACGATTGCCATCAGCGAGCTGAAGTTTCGTCTGACCAACGGGACCGGTCCTTCTTTTCAGGACACTCGGGGCACGTGGTCGTATGGCGTGATGGGGGCTAATATTTTCAGTACTCGAACTGGCCCGAACAGCACAACGCCTGACGGCGTCTGGGGATGCCGCAACTTCCCGGCCCAGGGCATGCCGTGTGTGCAGATCGGTTCGCCATATACAGAGATGTATTCGGCCGCTCGCAGCTACCACATCGGTGGTGTTCAGGGGGCGCTTGCTGACGGCTCGGTCCGCTTTTTCTCAGAGAACGTCGACCTGCTGCTGTGGCAGGCGATCGGCACACGTGGCGGTGGGGAAATTAACGGAGAGTTATAGGCGACTCGATTGCCCCGTATGTTGAGTCGACATGCGGGCTGGGATCGGTTGATGAAGGAATTGAGTTATGAAGACATTAAAGAACATCCTGTGGCCTGCATTTATGATGACGCTTACAGCGATCATTGCTGGCTGTGGAGGTAGTGAAAACGTTGAGGTCTTTCCTGCTCGGGGGATCGTCAAGTTCAATGGCAAGCCGATGACCGGAGGAGGCGCAATTTCTCTGGTCCCTGTGGTCTCGCAGAACGGAAAAAATGCCGGCGGAATCATAAACGCTGATGGAACATTTGTGCTGACAACTTACGAAGATGGCGATGGTGCCATGCCGGGAAGTTTTCGCGTGATTATCAATCAGTCAACTTCGCAGGAGCCGGATTATGGTGGCGACAGCGATGCGCCTGGAAAAGCAGCTGTGAAGGCTGTGCAAACCGTTACCTCAGCCGATATCATTCCAACAATCTATTCTGATCCGGTCTCGTCCCCGGTTGAGGTCAAAATCGAAGCCCGCGAGTTGAATGAGCTGACAATCAATCTCGAACTCAACGGGCCAGGCAGCTTTGTACCGGGTGCCTGATGGCTCACGTTGAACCAGTGCCTTTCCATCAATCGGTCTCCTCATCGCGAAAGTCAGAAGTATCGGATCGCATCGCAGAAACTCGTGCGGAAACCAGAAAGTGGATTCTTGGCCGAGCCTGTGATGCGTTTTTTATTGCGAACATTTTTTGGCCGGTGCTGTTGCTGTTGCAGTTTGCTCCTGGGTTCGAGGGCCGATCGGGCGTCCAGTTCTGGCAGTTGTATTTTATTACGACTCCTCATCGCTGGTCCACGTTGCTGGTCGTCCTGCTGGATCGAGAGCGTTTTCAGCAGCGAAAACACGCTTTCACAGCGGTAGCAGCAGTTGTTGTGGTGGCCTGCCTTGGCGTTCGCATGACCACCGGAACACTCACGTGTCTGCTGGCGATCGACTATTTGTGGAATGCATGGCACTTCGCAGCTCAGCATCATGGAATCTATCGGATCTACCGCCGCCTTGGCTCCGATTCGACTTCATCATCGGACAGAATGGAGAAGTGGCTCTTTCGCAGCTTTCTGCTCTATGTGATCTTCCGCACGGCGTCAGCCGCCGCGGCCCCTGGTGCAATAGACGTTTGGTTGAGCCGCGCTGACTGGATAAGTCTTATTGTTCCCGGCTGGCTTGTGTTACGGGAACTCCAGTCACTCAATCAGGGCCTAAGTGGTCGCAGTCTTTATTTGATAAGTCTTCTGAGTCTGTACGTCAGCCTGCTCTGGGCCGTACATACTCATCGTCCGGACATTGTGCTGTCCCTGGCCACCGCATCTGCCTGGTTCCATGCCAGCGAATACCTGGCGATCATTGGCTGGCACATGCAGCGTAGAGCGGATTCATCCGGGGAGCGAAATGTCCTGCTGCAATGGATTGCCCCGCGCTGGGGACTCACGCTTCTGACGTATGCGATTGTGCTCGGCAGTGGCTCATTGCTGATGGATCGTGATGTTCCTGAAATGTGGTTGCTGGTCAATGTGATCGTGGCCTTCCTGCATTACACCTATGACGGCATGATCTGGAAAAGCAGGCGTCCTGCAGGTTTGCCATCTGGTCCATAGCCTGATTCCTGAGTATGAAATTGCAGTCTACACACCGCTGCATTCTATCCTCTGTTGACCAACTTGTTTATGCCGCAAAGTACTGAATCATTCCGAGAAGCTGTTGTTCGTGTTCCTTTGTTGCTGGGCACAATCGGTGTTCTGGCTGCTTTGATTGGAATCCACGACGGATCACTTCCCGTTGACCAGCCAGCTGGTGCCATCCTATTGCCATTCGTCTATCGCGATGTGGCGATGGTCTGCCTGCTGAGCACCGCGCCTGCAGCGTGGGTGTTGGGGCATCTGCTGCAAAAGCGATTGACAAAACTTTCATGCTGCCTGTTGGCTGGTCTGTTATGGACCATTGCCTGGAATCTCTTTTTCAGGTTTCAGGAGACGGCCGGGCGTGTCGATGAGCTGCCTGCATTTGCGGGGCTCAGCCGCTTCGCCGCATCATTCTGCATTACTTTTGGTGCGATCCTTGTTGTGCAGTCTGTTAACAAATCTTCTGATCAACAGAGTAGGAATGATCTCCCGACAAACATTCTGCGAGCAGCCTGTTGCCTGATATTGCTGGCGTTGGTCCCTCAGGTTTATCTCGACGCTCGAGGTCGTCATGATGCAGAGCAGTACCTCAGTCTTCGTCAGCAATCAAGGCTGGGAGAAGCCAGCTCGCTGCTCAGGCGGATGCTGATTCTGGACCCAACGATTCGGAAAGACGGACACTTTTTGCGACGCGAGCAGTCCGAACTGGATCGAGAGATCGATTCGCTGAACCGGCAGGCCAGTACTGAACTTCCCGCAACGGATTCCTTCAACCAACGGCTCCAGCGAGCACGCGTGCTCGCGATGCTGGGTCATACGAATGACGCAATTAACATACTGCTTGAAAAATCAGAAACGACTAACAGCGTTGAAGCATGCAGCCTGTTGGGAACAATGCACGAAAACCAGCACGACTGGAACTCGGCGATCCGATTTTATGGCACAGCTGAAATTCTGCTGAAATCAACTCCGGGCGATACCTCTGCTTCTGCAGAGGCGCATCAAGTCGCCATGGGATCCGCATACTGCTACCGCCGACTGGGCCGACTGAGTGAGGCTCGTGCATGTTATCTGAGGCTGCTGGAAATTAATCCGAACGCGGACACTCACTTCCTGCTGGCTCAGTTTTTTGAAGACATTCAGGAAACGTCATCGGCCCAGCATCATGCACTTGAGGCCGCACGGCTTGACTCAAACCGCTACCGCGAAAGAGGACATCAACTGATCAAAAAAATGCGAGCCCTGCATTTTCGATGTCTGAGCGTATCTGGCGATTCGACCGGAAATGACTGAGAAAACTCGGCAAAATGAGGCGGGCTTCTGGAGATCTCGTAAGGTTGAAGTCAAGGCCTATCTGCCGATTCTGGTTCAGAGGGCAGGCCGGGGCCAGAATTCGGGTTATTGAGCTTTTGCTGTCCCACCATCAGCACGAGAATCATCACGAAGGCCCCGATGAAGCTGGCCGCATGGATCCATGCAAGCGCGATTGTGGCCCCGATTCCGGGCGCGTGGCTGTTGAGTGATTCGAAGATCCCGAGTGTGGCTTGGGCTTTTAGCTTTGGGGTTAATCCCTGAGGCGGGAAGGTTCTGTTGACTTCATCCAGAATCCGAATGGCCAGTTCTTTCGGGATGTCGTCCGTTTCAGAGTCACACTGGATCCCCTCATTTCGCAAGGCATGGACGATTCTGCCTGAGCGTAGAGCGGTTGGAATTCCGATGGCCGTCAGGAAGCCAAGAAATCCAAAGAACCAGTCGCCAAACATCACAGCCAGCGTCGCTGCGATGCATGCGGTCAGAACTCGGAAGCCCACATCGAACGCATAATGTCTGGCAAAGAAAAGTTCCTGGACAACTCTCCCGCCATCAAGTGGCAGCAGCGGCAGAAGATTCATGCCATTCAGAATCAGGCACAGCACGGCAGCATTGATCATCCATGTGATCTTCAGAGCGATGCCCGCGATTCCCAGTGCTATTCCGAAGAGAATTCCCGGTACGGGACCAGCCAAAGAAACGACGGCCTTTTTCCAGCCAGGAATGTTGTAGCTCCGGCCGGAGACTGCGGCTCCGAAGAATGGAATGAAGAACATTTTAAGGTTGCGATAACCACTCAGCTTCATCGCAACGAAGTGTCCGGATTCATGAAGCAACATCAGCAGGATCAATGTCGTGGCATGTTCCAGTGACCATGATGCAGAGCCAGTCCCGACAAAGAGCGCCATTGATACGACCAGCATCATCACGACACCGCTCCATGATGACGTCTGATTCTGAAGATTGTGCATCTCCTGCAAGTCGGCTGCGTATCGATCAGAATCTTCCGGGGGCGTTTGGTTGTCCATTCAAGTTTGTCCCGAGTGTAGTCGAAGAGTTGCCACCGGCAGAAAACTGCAATGCGTGCGTTGTAATGGGGTTGGTGCGTGTTCCCAAGTGTTCACCAGGGTGGTTTATTCACAACAAATCCCGAGGCCACCTGAAAGTCGGGCGAATCGTTGCTGTTTCCCCCGGTGTTGCTATCGTAATCGGTTCTATTCGGGCGACTGGCCCGATTTTTTGTCCGGTGGAATGCATTGGTTGCCGCCAGCAGTCAGCGTTTCCTACGGAACCCTCCGTTTTTGTCCCACTGACTTCCCGAGGTACGCTCATGACAAGAAAGACATCACGTCGCAGTTTTCTCGGCAGCTCTGCCGCACTGGGAACTGCGTTCTGGGTTGCTCCACAGACGTTCGGAAGACCGACTCGCTCGGCGCTGGAAGGTTTGACGGCCGCCTGTATTGGAGTCGGTGGTAAAGGTGACAGCGACAGCAGTCACATCGCCGATCAGGATGTGGAAATCGTCGGCATCTGTGATGTCGATAAGCGTACCCTGGCCAAGAAGTCGAAAGAATTCACCAAGGCCGAACAGTTCACCGACTTCCGTGAGATGCTGGATAAGCTCGGCGACAAAGTTGACATCGTGAGCGTCAGCACCCCGGACCATACTCATGCTGCAGCCGCGATCAAGGCGATGAAGGCCAAGAAACATGTCTATGTTCAGAAGCCTCTGACCTGGTCCATCCGCGAAGCTCGTATCATGCGAGAAGTTGCTGCGGAAACGGGCGTCGTCACTCAGATGGGGAATCAGGGTACCGCTGAAGACGGACTGCGTGAAGCGGTCGAAGTGATTCGCTCGGGGGCAATCGGATCCGTTTCTGAACTCCACGTTTGGACGAACCGTCCGGTATGGCCACAGGGGATTGGTCGCCCGGCCGGCGAAGACAAAGTGCCTGATTATCTCGACTGGGATTCCTGGATCGGTCCTGCCCCAATGCGTCCGTACAAAGAAGGCGTATATCACTCCTTCAACTGGCGCGGCTGGGTCGACTTCGGAACGGGTGCTCTGGGCGACATGGCCTGTCATACAACGAACATGCCTGTGATGGCTCTGGAACTGTGGGATCCAATTGCTGTAACAGCAGTCAAAAACCCAGGCATCGTTGAAGGCGAAACCTTCCCTGGCGCTACGACTCTGATGTTCGAATTCCCTGAACGCAACGGTCTGGCTGCGACGAAGTTCTACTGGTACGACGGTGGCAGCCTTCCATCGGACGATCTGGTTGCTCAGTTGCCAGAAGGTTTCCGTAAGCGTATTGCTGAACAGAAAAAGGGCGGCAGCAAAACCAGCGCGGCTCTGGTTGTGGGAAGCAAGGGTATGCTGCTGTCAGAGAACGATTACGGTGCAGCCTACACACTGCTGCCAGATGCGGACTTCAAGGGCTTCAAGAAGCCAGATCAATCAATTCCTCGTATTCCTTTCAAGGGCAGCAACGACGAGCGAAACAAGTGGGAGTTCGTTGAATCCTGCCGCGGCAACTACAAGCCTGGCACGATGTCCAACTTCGGCTACGCTGGTCGTCTGACCGAGACAATTCTTGTTGGCAACCTCGCAGTGCGAGCTGGCGAAGGTCAGCGAATCGAGTGGGATGCCAAGAATCTGGTCAGCACAAATCTGCCAGAACTGAATCAGTACGTTCAGCGCGAATACCGTGAAGGTTGGTCACTGTAGTGTACTGGATCCACCTTTGAACTGAATCGAAGGCCCGGCTTCTGCAAAGGATGCCGGGCCTTTTTCGTTTTGACCAGAATGCGGGATTCAGGCCGCGTTCGTCGCCACTGGACAGGGCATGTTGTTCGATGGCGGCTGCTTAAACTGATCATTCTTCGTCGGTGGGCGATGGTTCCGTCGCAATTCTTCATTCGTTAGACTTCGGCGAACGACCACCCTCCACCTTCTCCTGACATTTGGAGTGTTCCATGATCGCGTCGAAGATTCGATCCATTGGCTTATCCGTATGCATGACGACAGCGTTATTGACGCCGCTGACCATGGTTGCTGCGGAAGAAAAGGAATCAGATGCAACCACAACTGTAATCTTCGATGGAAAAACGTTGGAAGGCTGGGATGGCGATGCTTCCGTCTTCCGAGTTGAGCAGGAATCGATCATCGGTGGGCAACTGAAGGACAAGATTCCTCACAACTTCTTTCTGTCATCGAAGGAAGAGTATTCCGATTTTGAACTGACACTTGAGTTTCGCCTTATTGGCGAAGGAACGAACGCTGGTGTTCAACTTCGCAGTAAGCGAATCCCTGATCATCATGAGATGATTGGTTATCAGGCTGATCTCGGTCAGAATTACTGGGGTGCGTTGTATGATGAATCCCGACGAAACAAGATCCTTGCAGCACCGAAGAAGGAAGAGCTGGATAAGGTGCTGAAACGCGACGACTGGAACAGATATCGCATTCTTTGTGAGGGTCGACATATCCAGTTGTGGATTAACGACTTTAAGACAGTCGACTATACTGAAGCGGATGCGGCGATCGAACAAAAGGGATTGATTGCTCTCCAGATTCACGGTGGTCCTCCCGGAGAAGCTCACTACCGCAATATTCGGATTCGACGTATTGGTCAGTAGTTTTTGAAGAAAGAATTACTCCGTTTCGCCACCAGGTTTACCCCGGTGGTTTACAGTACTTCCGCACTACGCGTCGCCTCAGAGTCACTGAATCGACACTGGTTCTTTCTCTATCAATTTTCACTTCTATCCTCTCGAACTGATTTACTTCCCATGCTTAACTGGAACAGCAACAAACTGACTCACGGCTGGCAAAAAGGTATCACGGCGTTCTATTACGCGGTGGGCATGACTGCCGACGATTTCAACAAGCCTCAGGTTGGCATTGGTGTGCCATTGCTCGAGGGCAACACCTGCAACATTCATGCGTACTCATTGGCACAGGAAATTGCCGCAGGATGTCGTGAAGCTGGAATGCTGGGATTTCCCTTCGGAACCCCCGGCGTCAGCGACAATATTACTCAGGGGCATGAAGGCGGGAATGCCAGTTTGCCGTCTCGCAACCTGATCGCCAACAGTGCCGAATGTGTGGTGACATCGCACTGCTACGATGCGATGGTCGGGTTACATAATTGTGACAAGAATGGTCCCGGCTTTGCGATGGCTCTGGCCCGCTCTAATTATCCGGGATTGATCGTCAGTGGCGGAAGTATTCTGCCGGGCTGTCATAAGGGTAAAGACATTACGATTCTGGACGTTTACGATTCGCAGGCGGCCGCTTCCGTTGGAGCAATGACGCATGAAGAGTCAGACGAGATTATTCGTAATGCCTGTCCGGGACCGGGCGGTTGCGGAATTGCAGCGTCTTTCAATACCTGGGGCCTTGCCATGGAAGCGATCGGTCTGATGCTTCCGGCCAGCAGCTCCATTCCGGCAGTGGATCCTGGAAAGAAGGCCGAGTGTCGCCAGGTCGGACATGCGATCATGAACCTGCTGCAGCTCAATCTTCGACCACGCGACATCCTAACTAAAGCCGCCTTCAAGAACTGTGCTGTGACGATTGCGGCCGCAGGCGGATCAACCAATGGCGTCCTGCACATTCTGGCGTTGGCACGTGAAGCGGGTGTGGATTTTACGCTGCATGATCTTCAGACTATCTTCAAAGAAACGCCGGTGCTTTGCAGCTTCGCCCCTCGCGGCCAGCGCACGATGGTGGATCTCCACAAGATTGGTGGCACGCCAATTCTGCTGAAGCATTTGCTGGACAGTGGATTGCTTGACGGATCGTGTATGACGGTCACCGGAAAGACAATGGCAGAGAACCTGAAGGACGTTCCGAAACCACCGGCTGGTCAGGATCTCATTGTTACGAAGGAAAACTGCTACAAGCCATTTGCCGATATGCAGATTTGTTTCGGCAACCTGGCTCCGGAAGGAATTGTGTTCAAAGTTTCCAGCATGAAGAACCCGCAGTTTGAGGGCAAAGCTGTCTGCTTTGAAGATCCTCGCGATATCGTCCGTGCTGTAGAGCAACGGAAGATTACTCCGGGCAGTGTTATTGTGCTTCGCAACATGGGACCAGTCGCCTGTGGCATGCCTGAGGTTCTGATCGCCACGGCGGGCGTCCGCATTCGTCACATCGAACGAATTGCGCACGGTCGGCTCCGCAAGCAACGAAATCGCGGATTGCCGGAACTCATCGTAATGTCGGCCAGCCGCAGATTGTTCCAGATCTCGCCGCTGACGATCAATCGAAGTCAACAGACTGGTTCGAGAGTTCATCCTTTTCATTGTCATGCCCGGTGACAGAGCCAGACTTGGAGCCTGGTACACTCGATCATCCGGCGAGGTCGGCGCCTTTTTTGTTTCGTTGGGAAACGCCTGAACCTGAAGTGGCTGATTGCCGGCGAGCGACGTGCAGGTCGTCTTGACCGATCTCAACATGCCGGGGTTCAACGGG
>CAIJTV010001035.1:0-11474 GCA_903823635.1 uncultured Planctomycetaceae bacterium | reverse complement strand
GGTACCTCACATTTCCCTGACAACGTTTGATCCTACCCAACGTTTGAGTTTCTCACATGTCAATTCATCGAATTCGTCTTGCAAGTTCTTTGTGGATAGCACTGACAGTGTCGTTCGGTGGCTGCTCAACGGAAACAAAGCCTGGAGGAAAGCCGCCAGAGACCAGTCCCGATGGCAGAGGAGTCACGGAGAGTTCCTCTGCTTCCGAGATGACGGTTGAGCAAGTTCAGAAAATCGTGCAGTTGCATAATCGTGGCGTGGGGCATCTTGAAAATCATGAGTGGGCTGATGCCGAAGCATCACTCAGTGAGCTGCAAACACTGTTGTCTGAGAACGTTGATGCGGCCAACAATCTGGCGGTTTCTCGGACTCTGTCGTTGATCGATCGAAGCTCTCCGTACTCACAATCGAAAGACCCGAAGGCCTATGCAACAGCAGTCCAGAAAGCGAATGAGGCCATTAAGTTGCTGGATGCTCTGGCGAAGACCGACGAGCAGAAAGCGGTCGCGGCATTGATATCCGGCAAACAGGCGGCGTATGAAGACAGTTCCACGAATCCTCAAATCTCCGTGGCTCTTGAGCATTTGCGTCGCGCGATTACTCTTTCGGGAGACCGTCCGCAAATGTGGTATGCCCTCGCGCTCGCGATGGAAGGTCATCGCGATTATTCGGACTCGCCGGAACTTATCAAGGCCTTGCAGAAAACCAGTGAGCTGGCTCCGGAGAACCTGGCTGTTGTTGGGAAGTTGATGGAGAAGCAAGCTCTCGGGCTTAACTCAAAGAACGTGGAGACAAAGCAGTTAGCTGCTACGATTTCAAGCACTCTGGATAAGGTTGCCACGTTATTGCAGCCTCTGAACTCAGCCATCAAGCTGCAGCGGCGAGTCGACCTCGTTGAGACAATTCGAAAAGCGCTCGCGGGCCCAGGCAAAGATAATCCAACCTTGCTGCTGGGGCCGGCCATGATGGCCAAGAACTTGATGCTGCCGGAACTGGCGACTCAGATCGACCAGCGTCGTATCGATCTTAATTTGCTGGAGTATCTGATTGTCGATCTGCCCGGCCGATTGCCGTTGAAAGATGATGTTCGGGTGGCTGTTTTTCCTCCGGCTGATCCTACTGTGCTGAAAGAGTTCACGCCTGGAAGCGGACTTCCGGAGGTCATGGGAGTGACGCAGGTTCAGTTGCAGGACATGAATCTGGATGGAGCCGATGACCTGATCCTTGTTCAGGATGGTCGAATTCGAATCTATTCGCGTGGCCTTGATATTGCCACGGCCTGGACGTTGTTGATGGAATCTCCGCAAGAGGCCGGGACCTTCAGCAACTTTCTCCTTGCCGACATCGACCGCGATTTTGATCGCGCTTTGTCGGACATCAAGAATCCCATGAAGCTGCGTGACAGAGATGGTGATCTGAAGATCGTCAAAGACGGCAGTGGAAAGAATCGCTGGTTCGATACGGACTTGGATGTTGTGGCTTGGGGTGAAGCTGGTGTGGCAATCCTGAAGAACGAGTCTTCAGAGGCGGGAGTTCGGAGTCTGACCGTACTTCCGCAGGCGGCAGCAGTCACGGCCGTTAATGATGCCGACGCGGCGGATCTGGAATCTGACGGAGATCTTGATTTGATCTTTGCGACATCGGCCGGGATGACACTTTGGAAGAATATCGACGGCAAGACGTTTGAGGCGATCACTGATGGGGTCACTCTGCCGACATATCCGATTGCCGCCGTTTCGATCGGCGACTGGAACCGTGACATGGCCATGGATGTCATCGGCGTGAGTGCTGATGGTAAAGCGGGATGGCTTCAGAACCTGCTTCATTCTCGCTTCCGATGGCTCGATGGTCTTCCGTGTCCCGCCGGTGCTGAAGACGTTCTTATTGATGACTTCAATGGCGACAGCCGCTGGGATCTGTTGATCGCTGGTTCTTCCGGCACGAGCCTAATCGCCCCGAAGAACAATGAATTGCTGGCAGATTCGAAGGCCGAGTCACTCACAACCGTTTCCGGCGTATCTCTGCATCGCGCGGATCTTGATAACGATGGCCGTTCTGATCTCGTATCGTCTGGTCCTGCCGGATTGACCCTGCTGCGCGGCACCAATGATGGCCAGGCGGAAGATCTGACGAAGTTATTGCCGACCGGTACAAAAGCCATCCGTGTGGCGTCGTCTGACATGGACGATGATGGAGATCTGGATCTGATCCTCGTTTCCGATGACGGAAAACTGCAGCAGTTGACTAACAACGGCGGCAATGAAAATGAATGGGCCGAAGTCGTTGTTCGTGCTGTTGGTGACGAACCGCAGTTTCCCTCAAATCGAGTCAACATGCATGCCCGTGGCTCTGTCATTGAACTGCGAGCGGGGACGGCGTATCAGGCTCACGTGATCACGACTCCAAAGCTTCATCTCGGATTGGGGAAGGCCAAAGAGATCGATACGATTCGTGTCATTTTGACGGACGGTGTTCCTCAGAACATTACGAATACGTCGCTGCTGCGTGCTCGTCTGGGAATTCTGTCACCGCAAATTCTGAACGGATCCTGCCCCTACATTTACACGTGGAATGGCGAACGGTTTGAGTTCTTCAGTGATTGTTTGTGGGCTGCTCCGATCGGGCTTGTGCAGGCGACGGGCGACATGGCACCGACTCGCGAGTGGGAGTACCTGATGATTCCCGGCGAACAGCTTAAGCCACGAGATGGACGTTATGTGTTGCAGTTGACGGAAGAACTTTGGGAGGCCGCTTACTTCGATGAGGTAAAGTTGATGGCTGTCGATCATCCGGCGGACGTTTCAATCTTTACCAACGAAAAGGTTGGCTCTCCGGAGATGGCGGCTCACCGAATCCATACGGTGCAGAATGCACGGCTGCCTGTTTCGGCTGTTGATGGAACTGGTCGAGATCTCCTGCCTGGTTTGAAGTCTCTTGATCAGGATTATGTCCAGCCATTCAAAGGTCGAATTCTGCAGGGACTGACTGATGAGTGGACAATGGAATTTGATCTGGGGCCGCTGGCTGCATCAGAAGAAGCTCGGCCGAAGAATATTCGACTGGTCATGATCGGTTGGGTGTTTCCAACGAACACGTCGATCAATCAGGCGATCGTTCAGAACCCCGAACTGGATCCTCCGGCACCGCCGTCGCTGGAAGTCATTGATTCCAATGGCGAGTGGAAAACGGTTCGGCCTTTTATCGGCTTCCCGAGCGGTAAGACGAAAGCCATGGTTGTTGATCTGACGGACGCATTTCGGACGACCGATTATCGATTGCGTATTCGGTCGAGCATGGAACTTTATTGGGATCAGGTTTTCTTTACCGTGGATGAAGAGGATGCCGAAACGCAGTCTCATGACTGCTCTTTGGCTGCGGCCGATTTGCACTATCGAGGTTTCTCTCGCCGCACGTATGCAGACAACGCTCTCTTCCGAGAAGGGCATGCGCCAGAGGGATACGATTATGATTCCGTCACGACGGTGCCTCGATGGAATGAAATGCTTGGCCGATTCACACGGTATGGTGAAGTGTTGCCGTTGCTGAGTCGTCAGGACGATCAAATGGTTGTCATGGGGCCTGGTGATGAGTTAAGCGTGGAATTTGTTGTGCCCGAGAAAGAGATACCAGCCGGATGGAAAAGAGATTTTGTACTCTACAACGTGGGCTGGGATAAGGACGCCGACCTGAGTACGGTTTATGGACAATCATCGGAGCCTTATCCGTTTAAAGCGATGACACGCTATCCACTGGCGCCAGATGAAAGCCAGCCGTCGTCGCCCGAGTATCTCCGGTATCTGGAAGAGTATCAGACTCGCGAGTATCAGCGTTTTGAGTTTCGTGATCTGATTCGTGATGGACTGTAGTTTCGGCGAACGTCCTTGTTGGCAGGGTAGTCGCTAGGTGGAGCGCAGGAAATGTCCAGAGGTGAGCCAAAAGCGGGAGCCGGATGTGCATCAGTGATCATATATCGTTGGTTGCATCATCTATCGATTTGCGCTCTCCTTGTGATGTCCCATGATGATTCTCTCTGCGCGGATGAAACGTCTCGGCTGCCTTTGGTAACCGATGATCGCGTCGTTGTCCGCTCAGAGGGAGGCAATCGCACAAAGACAATATCCTGTGTCATTGAAGACATCGCTGGGCAGAACATTGTCGTTCGTCGTTCGGGCAGCACGGTGAATGTGATTCGTCTGCAGGAAGTTGTTTCGGTTCAGTTCCGAAAGTCGGAAGATTTCAATGAAGGCCTGAAGAAGCTTCGAGAGCGTGATTGGAAGACAGCACTGACATCGCTTCAATCTGCGGTGACGACAGAGAATCGAAACTGGGCTCGTCGAGAAATCAATGCCCACCTGGCCCAAGCCTATCGCGCCCTGGGGGAGTTCGAGGGATGTCTGGCGACTGTTGAGAAAATTGTTCAGGATGATCCTGATACGCGACATGTGGTCGAGTTGCCACTTGTCTGGGATGAGCGATTGCCGGTCAAGCATCGAATCCAATTGGCTGCAGCCGATCTGAAATCTCCGTCTGAGGTTCGGCGGCTTACGGCTGCTTCCGCGTTGTTGCATGAATCGAGTCAGGAAGCGATTGCGGTCGCAGTCCTGAAAGATCTGGAGCAGTCCGCGACGGGTGTTCTTCGGGAGCTCGTAAGGGCTCAGCTCTGGCGTCTGCGTTTGCTGCATCCGGATCAACTGCGAGAAGCAGAAGTTTCAAGCTGGAGCCAGAACGTGCGTCAGTTGGACCGTCGGACTCGATCCGGCCCGGAGTTCATCATCGGGCGAGCCTTGCTGGCGACTCATGATTATGACAACGCAGCCACCAGTCTGTTGTGGATGCCGCTGCTGGAGCCTCTTGATCCACCGACGACCAATGCCAGTCTTCAGGAAGCCATCACGGCATTGGAATTGTCCGGCAGACAATCTGAAGCAGATAAGCTCCGTCGCGAGTACAAAAGCACGGGTGAAGCCGACAGATAATTCCGGTTTGCCAACAACGCGCAGTGCGAAGTCACGACTTGATTTTCCTGTAGGATGGGCATTCTTGCCCGTCGAAACCCTGTCGGACAAGAATGTCCAACCTACAACTTACGGTTTGACAACGCATCGTCTGTTAAAACACCACTCAAGTTCAACCTTTAAAAGTCCAGTTGGGCGCGGACGCCAAACATGTCTGTCTGGCTTTGGGGCAGGACAGGGCTGTCAGAAATCGAGTGAACGTAGTTGAAGACCATTTTGGTATACGGATTCCAATACCAATTCACTCCAGCCGTGTAGTCCACGATGGTGCCGCCCTGAATTACGTTGTCGTTGAGATCCAGCCAGGACCAGCGGCCAGCCACTTCCCATGCACCGAGACCCGGGTTGCAGTTCGTCCCTGCGAACGTCAGGTTTGATTTTGGAATGACTCGGTCAATGGTACCGGTCTTGCGATCATATGGCCGATGTTCGCCGGTCAGAAAATATCCGGCCTGAGCATAAGCCCCCGGCAGAGCTGAATTGACACCGTTCTGGTTCACAAGGTTAACCATGGCCTCGGATTGAAGGCTGAATGGTCCCTCAACCCACAACAGTTCACTTCCCAGAACGTTGTAGTAAGGCACGTTAGCCAGAGGACCGGTCGCGACAAAGAACGGTGTTCCGTTCGAGCCGCCAGGGACTGCCTGGCCGCTGCTCCCGACAGCTCCAGGTCCGTTGGCTCCGACGAAGAACTCGGGAATTGTTCTGAAGTTAATCGTGTCTTCGGGAGGAGCATTGAAGAAATGCCCGACACCAAGGTGCACATAGTTCTTTCCATCACAATCCCATGATGGGACCCATGTCAGTCGTTCCGCCGTGCCATAGCCGCCGTCGGAGGACAGAGTTCCTCCAAACTGGTCCTGGCCTGATCGAAATACTGATGCGGCCCACGTGTTACTCAGGTCATCGGAGTGATCATAGAAGCCGATGCCGATGTGGCGAAACGGAGTGAATGGCTGAAACAGGACCGAACGTTCCATGAAAGTCGTGTAGCGAAAGCTGCTGACAGTCTCGAGTCCAAACGGTTGTTTCCATTGACCGATTCGCACGTTGCCGAAGAACGGCACTTTGGTTTGTTCCACCCACACGTCTGTGAATGTCGGCCGCCCGAAGAATCCAAAATCCATCTGGAAGAAGTAGTTGGTGAGTTCGGTTACGCTGCCTTTGGCCGACAAGCGTGCTCGTCGAAAATCGGCTCCATCCTGAATCTGACCGTACTGTGCTTCGCTGTTGCTGTCCTGATGAATCCAGCCGGCATCGCTTTGAAACACACCATTAACTGTGACGGATGGATAGGTCTTTTTGTTAGCCTTCTCCTGAAACGATTTGAACGCATTATCGAGGCTGGCAATTCGCTGATCCTGAAGGGCATCGGCGCTCTGGTCACCACCAGGCATGGACGTCGTTATCTGTTGATCGCGCTGAATGATCTCTTCGGCCACGATGTGACGGACATAAGTCTCATTCAGAAGAGGCGTGGCAGTACCACCAGCAAACAGAGTTTCCGGCGTGGTTGATTCGTACATCCAGCCTTTCGGGTGTTTGCTTGAGGATCCCGAGAACGATGTTTGCTTCACGTCAGACTCAGCATCGCTTGGATCGGCAATTTCAGCCTCTTCCGTTTCGATGTGGCCAACTTTTTGCTGCAGACGTTTGTCGTCTGCTTCGAGTCGTTCGATTCTTTCCAGCAGGGTTTCCAGAGAGACGTCGGACTCTTGCGCCAGTAGCGGCCCTGAACTACCGCAAAGCAGTAGAAGAAATCCCGCAGCGAGGCCACGAAACAGAAACGACTTCGGCTTTTGGCAATCCATTGCCAGACTCCTTCCGCACGGACTCTTCTGATTCTCTCCTTGTGTATTCGGCCCTTTGACTGGAGGCGACATCTTCGATTATGTTGGTTGAGCGAAGAATGAAGCTGAGATCCCTTGTTGACTCTGCTCGCCGGAGAAATTTTGCGCAGACTGCCCGACCGGATCATTCGCCAGACGAAGTTGGCAAGCATTTAGCCGAGTTTCATGCGTGAGCTGAAGAAACAGCTTCAGCTCACGCAGCAGCAAACTCAGAACAAGCCAAACCATTTCTTTCGGCGACATGTGTTGACTCTTTTGAGATCAGTGACATCTTCAATGCCATGCCGTGAAAACTGAGCCAGAAGTTTGTCGAGTCCGAAGTCCAGTTTGTAGTTCGTTTCTTCCGGGTACAGCGGTACAACGGAGTAGAAGTGAATACTGAGTTTGTCGTCGATTACGAGCTTTTGAAAGTCGTCACCAAAGTTGAGCGGCGGCAGAATTAGCGCGCAGGAGAAAGCAGTGTTGTCTGCATAGGGTTCGGCCGGGTCGCCATTTGGCACGGTGTGTCCCGAACCCAGCCATGTGTCGTATTCATGGGGAAGTCGGGCCAGCACTTTCAGGAGTCGTACGGGCCAGTAGTTGGCTTCGTCAGAGAATGCTTCCTGAGAAATCTTCCATGTCTTTGGTAACTGGATCAACAACTCTGCAAATCGCAAATCCTGGCAGACGTCCGGAACCGTCATTGGACGATCACTCATACCACTTGTGACAAGCGTATGCCACGGTCGTTCCCTGGACGGTTTCACCCAGTGAATATCGATGTGGACAAGGTCCGAGAGGATCTCGTGAAAAACCATGCTCACTGGCCCGATATGTTGCTCAATATGAGCTGAAATTGCCTCAATATGCACTTCATTCCCGGCGGCCAGTTCGAATTCACGAGCCCTGGGTTCGTGACGCAGCAGGTCCGTTCCGTCACGTGATTTTGGGGGGTCATCGATCGGTGGAATGAGCAGGATCGTTCCACACTCTTTGCATTTGACTCTTTTCCCCGCGCGATCATCAGGGACTCGATAGCGTTTTTCGCACTCTTCGCAGCGGACGATGATCGTCATGGTGGACTCCATGAAATCTGGAGGCTTCAATTAGCGGTCAGTGTGAAAATCCATCGCCCGCAGATGCTGTTTGATACGCTGATCCTGACAGCTTTGCAGATCAGCTCCGTCAGGGGTTTACGTCGGGGATGATCTTAATTGTCGACCGGTCAGACAAGTGACTTTATGTTTGCTCGGCCAAAGACTTCCGATGATGCTCATGAACCGTTCGAGCCATGGCGTTGCTGATCTCTTCCTCATCGCCCAGCACGATGTCAGCCCCCGCTTCAAGGAATTCTGACATGTAAAGCTGGTAGCGCGATCGAACAATCTTAGTTGCCTGCGGAGTCAGTGTTCGAATCAAGTTCAACACGGCCAGCGCATCGCCGCGCGAGGGCAATGTGATCACGACAACTCGAACATGTTCCAGATGCAGATGTTCCAGAACCTCCGCATTACCAGCGTCGCCGATTACCGCTCGAAATCCAAGAGCTTCCGCTGCGGCAATTCCGGTCGAACTCAGATCGACTACAAGGACACGGTCGCGAATGTCCTGTAATCCTCTGACTGCTCCGCGACCGGCCGGGCCGAAACCGATGATGAGCACTTCACACGGCGAATGTCCGTCGGAGTGATCAGATTGCTGAGTGACTGCGGATCCGCGTCGTCGATTTAGCCAGGCCGAAATCTTTGGAGCGACGCTGATCAACCATGGAGTGACCATCAATGTCACAATCGAAGCGGACACGATCGCTGAATACTGTGTTGCCGAAAGAATGCCTCCGTTACGTGCTTCGCTGCCGAGAACAAAGGCGAATTCTCCGACCTGGCACAAGCACAGTCCTGTTGACAATGAAACACCGGAGCTCTGGCCGAACAGACGAAACAAGCCCCAGATGATGACAGCTTTGCCAACCAGAATCACGGCCGCCAGGGACAACACTGTCGGCAGGTTTTTGAACATCCAGACGGGATCCGCAATCATCCCTACGGCACCAAAGAACAACGTCAACAACACGATTCGCAGAGAAGAAACATCGGCTCGAACCTGAACGGCAAACTTTGAATTTCCCAGGAACATACCAGCGACGAATGCTCCAAGTGCCGGCGATAGTTTTGCCGCGTGAGCAGCCCAGGTGGCTCCCAGCCCAATGATGATGCTCAGCAGAACAGTGAGTTCTCGATTTCGTCCGAACGACGCCGACTGGAGTGCTCGCACGGCCACATAATTCATCAGGAAGTACAGGCTGCCGATGATGACAAATGCCGCCAGAAGAATGCTGAAGACTCGAGACACAATAGCCGCTGGTTCTCCGCCCTCAGCCAGTAATGGAATCAGGATTGCCAATGGCACAACAGCCATGTCCTGAACCAGCAACACCGCCAGGGAGTTGCGCCCGGAATGTGAATCCATTTCCCCTCGGTCCACGAGCACTCGCAGAACCGCAGCAGTACTGCTCAGGCAGATCATCGCTCCAATGGCGACGGATGTTGTGAAAGGCAGCCCCCACAGCCGGCATGCCAGCGCTCCCAGAATCAACGTCGTCACAACCTGCGCGGCGCCGCAGAGCAGGGTGGACTTGCCTAACCCGATCACGCGTTTCCACGAAAATTCCAGGCCCAGACTAAACAGGAGCAGGGCAACGCCCAGTTCTGCGATCGATTCAATTTGTTGCTCAGCTTTGACAATCGCAAGACTTCCAGGTCCTCCCATGACCATGCCAGCCAGGAGATATCCGACCAGTGGACTTTGCTTCAACGCGGACATCAGGCTTCCGGCCAGCAAACATGCCAGTAACAGCAGAATAATCTGCAACAGCATGTTCCACGAATCCATGTTTCTACCTTTTCGATTGTTTCCGTATCGACGATCGCAGTGTCATTCTAGTCGAGCCGCCGATATTCTGGTGCGGTTGTTTACTGTTTTCCTGGCCTTCCTGTGCTGTTGATAAAACCTCATAGAGTTACAGTCGGCCAATGCCTGCGCAGACCAAAGGATGATCTGGTGACCATTTCGTTGAATATGCTCTTCAGATCGAAAGTACCGTTGGCTTGCTGGATTCTTGCGATTATCAGTGGTGTGGCTTCCGCCGATGGTCTCGAGAAGCTCAAGGCCGAACGACTGGAAGCAGTCCGACTCAGCGTCGATGCGCTTCGCAATCAACGTGTCGACATTCCTCGAACGGACGGTTATCAGGAGCATCGAGCCAACTTGCATGTTCACTCACACTGGTCGCATGACAGTGTTGGCACGATTGAAGAGATCGTTGCGGCGGCGAAGCAGACCGGCACCAGCGTGGTGATGTTCACCGAGCACCCCGCTGATCACTATGACTTTTTCGTCGATGGGCACCGCGGCCTTCGAGATGGCGTGCTGCTGATTCCCGGCGCAGAAATGCAGGGGTTTCTGGCTTATCCAACAATCAGTCTGCGTGGTGTCACTCCGAAGTCGCCGCAGGAACTTTCTGATCTGATCCTTGGCAGAGACGGGCAGGCATTTGTCTCTCATCCTGAAGAGCGTATGGATTGGGAGATTCAGGGCGTGACCGGTATGGAGATTTACAATACTCACGCCGATTTCAAAGATGAAAAGAACATGATCTCCGCGCTAAAGAATCCGTTTCGGATGATTCAGCTTTCAGAACTGATTCGCAAGTATCCTCAGGAATGCTTTGCTGCCCTGCAGAACTATCCGGCGGACTACCTGAAACGCTGGGACGAGCTGTGTCTAAAAGCTCCGCACACAGGTGTTTCAGCCAACGACGCCCATCAAAATGTTGGCTTTGTGATTCGATGGACTGAAGGTGAGAAAGGACAACTGGAAGATGCGTTGGGAGAAAAGCTGATTGAAATGGACTTGGCGTTTCTGCCTGACAGCGAAAATCTTCGCAAGGGCAAAAAGCCGGGCGATCCGATCTTCAGTATGTATCTTGATCGCTACGAAAACAGTCTGAGACACGTCGCGACTCATATGCTGCTGAAGGAACATTCCGAGCCGTCCGTTCGTGAATGTCTGGAGGATGGTCGAGCCTTCGTGGCGTTCGAATGGATGGCGGATGCAACGGGTTTTGATTTCTACGGAGAATCATCTGCGGGGCGACATGAGATGGGGAGTGAGCTCGTCATCTCTAAACCTCTCAACTTTCATGCCGCCGCGCCGTTGCCAGTGCATTGGAAGCTCGTGCGAAATGGCATTGTTATCCATGAGTCAGACGGTCGAACTCTGTCGTTCCCTGCTGACACTGACGGTGTTTATCGCTGCGAGGCGTGGCTCAACATTGCCGACGAACCCATGATTTGGGTATTGTCGAATCCAATTTATGTTCGCCCTGAAATGTAGCCATCTTGCTCCGCAAGATGAGCCTTATTGGGCGCACAGTGTCGTGCCAAACTCGCTTGTCAACGAGCGAAAGTTGACGCGGCGGTCTACCTTGGATTGCACGCTCAGTGGCTCAGCATCGAGAACCCCTGTAAGGCCTCGTCTCGACGGAGTGTTTAGGCCGGGGACAAGGGTAACAGTCGTTCGGGAACATGGGTAACAGGTTCAGAGGGGACGAAATGAGACGTAAACAGGG
>CAIJTV010001034.1:0-9284 GCA_903823635.1 uncultured Planctomycetaceae bacterium | reverse complement strand
GCTATATATGTCGCCAAAGAATGCTTCGCCGCGGCGATTTCTACCGGAACACAAGTTGTCGTCGAGATTCATCAGGTGACACGCGTCGCTCGCCCCGGTTCCGCTCTTGTTGATGTTTCATCTCGCTGCGCATACTGCAATTCTTACGGGTGACACGTGGTCGCTGGTCCACGCGCCCGCTGTGCAGGTTGCTATCAAGGAATAGCCATGATTCCAAATCGACGACTGATTCATTGGTCTCTGATCCTGGTCTTCGCGAGCAGCCTTAGCGGCTGTGCGACAATTATCAGTGGTCGCAAGAGTCAGGTCACGGTCAAGAACCATGCTGGTCCGACATATTTCAATGTCGTCGATCAAAACGGTAATGTCGTCCACTCCGGGGTCACTCCGGCTCAGGTCACATTGAAGACCAGCGTCAAGGCATTTCGTCCTGCTAAGTATGATGTAGTCTACGCCGGCCAGGAAGGCGTCTATCGTCAGGAAGTACCACGTGACATCAACTGGTGGACTGCCGGAAACATCGTGATCGGTGGCATCCCGGGGTTGCTCGTCGACGCCGGCACCGGAGCAATGTGGCAATTCGACTCCGAAGTTCACGGGAGCGTACCCGCTCATCTCGTTGTTGCAGACCGAGGTCAGGGCGAAGCGATCATTGCTGGAAACAACATGCCAGCACACGATGCGATGATGACGGCAGAGCAAATTCAGCCGCAGCCGCACATTCAACAGGCATCCTTCGGTGAGCCCATTGACAGCCCGCACCATCAGCGAACGCAGCCGATGACACACGGCCATCTGGAGCCTGAAAATCGACGTGATTGAATACCGCTTCCGACCTCGAGCTATCTGCCGATTTTCCTCGACGGCTGCTTTCGTCCGCTCGACGGAACAATTGAAATCTGACGTTTCAATTTCAGAGACCAAAGTCAGACACCGTAGAACGCCGCAAATTGATTTTTTCCCGGGATGACAATCTCAGGAAAAAGGAACGTTTCCCGGATTCCCGAAACCTGTTACGTCTCGGATGGAAGGGAAATTCGAGGGGTTCCTGCATATGATCAGGTGTTCCTGAACGGGGATGAATTGTGCCGCGCCCGAGTCCAACTAAGGCTCGGCACGAGATTGTGTCCCGAACCAGGCTGCAACCACCCTGAAAAAGTCGTGGTGAAATGATCTGACTTTGATTCATTTGCGATACTGGAATTCCCTATGTCGTCCGGATCTGATTCATCACAGCGCGAGCATTATGCCGCGGCAGGAAGTCGTCCTGAGGAACTGCCACCGGTGACACCACCGTCGGCCGGTTACATCGTGCAGCTCTTTCTGATTCCCGCGTTGATCGTGATGGCGGTTGTGGGCGTCTGGGCCTTGTTCGGCAAACTGGCCGATTCTGAAAGCGATTGGCAGCAACTGGTCGCAGAACTCGGCAGCAGCAACGAACATCGCCGCTGGCGCGCGGCACTCGGGCTGGCTCAGTTATTGCGTAATGAAGAGATCACACCGCCGGAAGATCGAGAGCCTTTGGCCAAGCATCCGCTGGTCATCGATTCCCTGACAGAGCTGCTGAGCCAGTCGCTGAAGACTCAGACGCCATCGGAGGAGGACCTGAGTCATCAGGAATATTTGGCGCGAACACTGGGGGCTTTAAACGCAGACGAAAAGACAATGCCAGTTCTGGCTGAAGCCGCTCAGGAAATGCACAATATCGAAGTTCGCAAAAGTGCTCTGATGTCGATTGCAGTGATCGCTGGTCGGCGTTTCGATGCCATCACGGGCTACTCGGCGAAAGAAGACAAGATTACGGCAGGAGGAGAGACGAAATCCGTGCCGCTTGAGAAACCGACAATTTCAGATGCCGCTGTTCAGCAACAATTGAAATTGTGTGCTCAGGACAAAGAACCAGTCGTGCGACACTTGGCGGCATTCGCCATTGGTAATGTCGGTGGGCCGGATTCTGCAGACCTGCTGAAGGTGATGCTTCTTGATGGGGATCGATTTGCTCGAGCAAACGCGGCTGTAGGGCTGGCCAGAAATGGCTCGACTGACGGCGTCCCGATCCTTCTCGAGCTGCTGAATGAATCGCTGCTGCCTTTTGACGCGTCGGCCCTGAAAGGCAAGGCGGCCAATGAGATTCAGTTGGCCGAGAACAATTTTCTGGTGGAACAACCCTCACTTGTACGAACCTGCCTGCGTGCTGTGAGTGATCTCTGGCCACGTTTATCTGATCCCGAGAAGGCCGAATTTAAGACCGTTGTGGAAAAGATCTCAGCGGAATTCTTCGCACCGCAGGTTCGCATTCAGGCGGATGAGCTGCTGAGGAAGATTGCCGGGGCATAGTCCGTAGTGCAGCCTTCTGTTGGCTTGGGTACCGTATTTCGTGATGAAATGCTGGCTGAAGCCAGTACTACGGAATTGCACGACCCCTTGCGGCGTGCCGTTAATCGTTCAACGATTTCCGTCGTGGCCTGCTGACGTTTAAGGTGCGATCGGTGCGGGAGCCTTGTTGGCGTTGACGAGGTCAACCATTTTCTGCCATTCCGGATGACCATGAAGACTCAGTAGATCCACATCTTTCTGCATATGCTCGGAATCACTGAACTTCAGCTCGGCTGTTTGTCTTAACAACTCGATCGCTTTATTGGCGAATGTTTTTTTGTCGTCTTCCGATGGCAGCTTACTCTCTGTTGCTCGAGCATAAGTGCACGCTCCGTTATACAGACTTGTCCAGTCTTTGGGAGCCATTGCAATCACTTGATCGGCGTAAGCTAGTCCTCCGGGAATATCGTCGAGTCGAACCATGACCAGGGCGATCATGCTTTGTGTCTCCACATCTTCCGGCGACAGTCGATCGGCATTCTTTAATGCTTCCATCGCTTCTGAAAATCGCTCCGCATGCATCTCTTCCGATGCCAGTCTCACATAAGCTTCGGGCAGCAGTGGATCAACTTCCAGACAAAGCTTCAGGCTTTCTTCGGCTTCCTTCAGCTTTCCTTCACGCCGCAATTGAGATTCCTGCAGCAGATACTGAAAACCCGGCGCGGTGCGAAATGCGATGACACGCTGGCTGATTGCGATGTCGCTGATGTACTTATTGGGATCACGAGCGAGGCGATTCATGACTCGTCGACATTCCGGATGCACAAAGGCTGAAAGATGATTCAGCAGCGTTTGGTACATATTCATGCCATCAACAGATGCATCTCGAGTTCCTTCCAGGCCCGCGGCATAGGCCTGAACATGATCACACAGGATCCTGAGTGACTCCTCCGACCCATCCTGCGATAGCAGCGGAATGACATGTTGCCAATTTCGCTCTTTCTTTGCCAGCAGTTCCGTCGCCAAAGATCTCCAACGAGGATGATCAAGACGTGCCAGATGCTGGATCAGGGCCGCCTGTTGAGGAACGGAGTACTCAGCGGGATTCTCCGCCATCTGATTGAGTTGTTCCGGAGACGCACACTCCAGGGCCGCGTTCAGAAACTGCGTCGCCGCACCTTCATCCTTTGACGCAAGCCGGAAACTGGCCATCAACGGATCGGTCCATGACGGGTCACGATACTTGATCGCCGCCGTACAAATCGTGCTCGAGACCTGTCCTTCTCTCAGTCGCCGAGTCACACACTCCCGAATCAGAGCATCATTGCCGGAGATCTTCAGGTTCAGCAGATGCTGCACGAACATATCCTGAATCATCGGATTGCGAATGTTCAGCAGATCGCGTCGAATGGCCTGTTCGACTCGCGATTCGTTCTGAGCCGAAAGAAATCGCAACGCGCCACTGATGTTCTTCGCAGGTATCGTGGCCGAATCGGGTTGAGCTGCCTGTCGCAAAAACACGAGCACATAATCCACAACGAGCGGTAACCAGCGTTCGTCGGGATATTCGGAAATGGCCTGCACCACTTCGGACTGCAGTTTGGGAGTTGTCGCTCCGGCCTTCCACACCTCGGCCATTGCCGACTCAGCCGCATTGTCGCGGCTTCTGACGAGAGAACGCAGGGCCACTTGTGCCACTCGTTCATTTTCGCCGAGACACATTTCCTTCAGAGCGTTGACGGCTTCTTCGCCCGGGATCAAATTCAAATAAGCGGCAATTTCAAGTTTCACCGTCGTGGAACCAGTCTCTGCCTGTTCAATGATCGCACTGGCCTGTTCGGCTGTCAGTCGATCAACAGCCCCGGCCATCGCGGCACGCCTGACGCCACTATCCGGGTTTCTGAGATCCGCCACGGCTTTTTCAACCGGTACAAACCGATAGATCGGCGTCAGCGCTGCGCAGACTGCGTCTTCGAGCGATTCGTAGTGAGTGACCTGTGATCGAGGATTGCGGAAGACGCGTTCGGAGGCTTCCGAGAAAACAGCTAAAGACACATGCTTCAGCTTCACGGGAGTTTTGGGAAGCGGAATCATGCTGGGAAGGTCCTCAGACTCTTCCGTCCTGTTGTCGATTAATGACGCCAGAAACTGCACGAACTCCGCATGCACGGTTGGAGTGTCTGACGTGGCTGGCGTGAAAACAACGCGCTGAATTCCCCGTTCAGAAATCTTCTTAAGATGGTCGCACAAAACCCACGTGGCCAGAATATCCAGAGGCCGATGGACCGAGACAACCGCCAGTTCGCGATCCACTCCAACGTATTTGTCTTCGAAGAGATTGAGCTTTCTGATTGCCTCATTCAGATTCAACTTCACAACTTGACGCGAGAGTTTCGAGTCGCCCTGCGGAGAGTTCTCAGCGTCCTTTTTGTCATCCTTTACACGATCACGAGCCCATTGAAGTTCGAGGGGAATCTCCGGACCGTTATAGGCTACTGCCGGGAACGTGAGCCATCCGGAAACAGATTCCGACGGGGCCAGTTTCGTCGCTGTCAGCGGCTCGCTACGATTCGAGTTTACGGGATCCAGAGGGACACCGCTGGCATCCAGCCTGAACAGATGACGGTCCACATCAAGCGGCACATCACGGGAATTCGTGACGGTGACCTTGATCTCTAACCGCAGAAGCCGAGTGTTCCGGTCGTTCCCAAGAACAAGCGCAGAATCAATCTCCTGAACGACCACATCCTGAGAAGCCGACTCCGCGTCATCAGCCAACGGCATCATCGCGCAGATTGCTGTCGTGAGAAATACAAATACGCTGGCCAACATGAAGCTCTCCGGCAATAACGTCCTGTTACTTCCGGAACTATGGCGGACCAGGCCCAATATTTCCACTCAATTTACTGCTAAGTGGCTTCCGCGTCGTCGCGCACGCTGAATTCCAGTTTCCAGCGTTTGTCCTCAGATTCGTGGACGCACCACAATTCAAGCACTCCAAGTTCCGTGATTCACGAGTGAAACTTGACGGGCACATATTCTTCGTCAGTGTTTTCCGCTGCCGGCAATGTGGCTTCCAGAGAATCCGTTTCGGAAATTTCGTCCTGTGACCAGCGACTGAGCAGTTCCCCCGGTCGATCATTGTTGCGAACCGGCGAACTGAAGAAGCGAAAGCGAGCCGCTTCGCCAACGATCAGGCCGATGGATTCTGAGGGGACAGCGGTCTCTGTGCCTTCTTCCATCCCGGCGGGAACAACGCAAAGTGCCTTCAAAGGTCGGCCAACTCCAGGAATCGCCAGCCCTGCGGTTTCGATCCCGACATAATAAGAACGAGCTGTCCCGCCGCGAATTCGTACTCCACCACGCTGTTTGGTCCAGCCGTAAAAGCAGGCGCCTCGGGCCACAGAAAAATCCAGATCCTCCGCACCTTCCACCAGCTTCGGAGGATTCTGCGGGAACCATTCCTGGAGTTGCTGCAGAAGTCGCGATCGCAGGGCTTGCGATTTGAAGACTCCACCATTGAGTAAAACATGAGTCAATCCATTGCCGCCCAAAGATTGCTGCAGAAACGCGGCGAGATGACGCGTGATGCCCGTGTCGGCTTCATAGGGCAAACCAATTTCGCGAAAGCCCGCTCGCGACTTTGTGGGCTTCGAGGAAAGTTGAGCAGTCGGCAGGAATCCGTCCAGTAACAAATCGGTGGCCGCGTTTCGATCGACAGTCACAGAAACCAGCCCGCCGATCAATCGACTACCGCGGCCGGGCACAGAAATCGTCTGACTGTCCGGTCCCATTCCTGCCAGCAGTGCTTCTTTGGCGTTTCGACAGGAGTGCCACAGTGAAATGGATTGCCACGGATCGAGATGCAACCCTTTCTGTTCAAACATCTGCGCTACGAAATGAGCAAGGGCGAGATCCATGTTGTCGCCGCCGACCAACAGATGATTCCCCACCGCCGCGCGTTGCAGCGTGAGTTCACCGCTCTCTTCAGCGACTTCAACCAGCGTCAGGTCTGTGGTTCCACCGCCAATGTCGCAGATCAAAAGACGGTCACCAACCTTCAGCAATCTTCGCCAACGATCACCGACTCCGTTCAACCAGGCGTAAGTGGCAGCTTGCGGTTCTTCGAGCAGAACGAAGGACTCCGGCAGCCCCGCATTCAAAGCCGCCTCACGAGTGAGTTCACGAGCACTCGCATCGAACGACGCCGGGACGGTCAGCACAACCTGTTGATCTTTGATCGGCGATTCCGGAAAGGCCTGATGCCATGCCGCAATCAAATGTTCCACGTAGCGTTGTGATGCAGTGACGGGAGAAACCTTGGCAACTGAGTCTGGTGCCTGCCATGGAAGAATCGCCTGATGTCGATCGACTTTACTGTGACACAGCCAGGACTTCGCCGCTCCGACGGTGCGTTCAGGAAATTCTGCCGACAGACTTCGAGCCGCGTAACCGGCGACCTCTGAAGCGTTCGTCGACCACGGAGCGTTGTAAGCCTTTGCAGCGGTTTCTTCCTTCGTCGTCAGATACAAAAACGACGGTAGTACAGGGCGAGATTCCAGAGTATTGGCAGCCACCAACTGAGGAATAGGCAACACCTGAACCTGAGGTTTGTCTTCGCTCAACGCCGCATAAGCGAGAACACTGTTGGTGGTGCCGAGATCGATACCGATGACGTACTGAGCAGACATGTTTCAAACAGATCTCAAAGAACCCGGGAAACGTCGAACCAAAATGTGATGGCCACTGTTTACTATTTCAGGAGATTACAAAGGTGAACGCCATCTCTTAACCGGCGGATCTTATCTATTTCTCTGGACGAGAAGGCCAGGCTCCGGCATGGTGCCTCGAGATTTGAGCAAATAGGAGAGCTCGTCGTCTGCCAACGAAAACAGGCTCTGAGTCGTGAAACCGAAATCTCGATTCCATGACCCAGAGCCTGCGAGTGTCAGCATTTGCTGTTCACGAGCGTTCCGGTGCGTTCGATCAGAACACGTCCAGAAGGTAGTGGTGACCGCTGTGGTATGGCTTCTCGGTCGGGTAGAAGTTGTACCAGTTCTTGTTGTACACCGGAATTCTCATCGAAGGCTCATAGCGATAGTACATATGGTCGTACTGCTGCGGCTTCTGAAATGAGTGTGGATAATAAACGTAGGGATAATGGTAGAACCGCTGCCAGTCAGACGGCTGTCCCGGAGGAGCCGCCTCCACGGTTCGGACGGAAGTCAGCACGGCCACGGTGATGACAGCCAGTACGATCAAACGTTTCAGCATTTAACCTCTCCTCTGGACAACACGGTAATACTGGACGAGGGCTCGGCAGGCGGATCGATCGTATAGACAACTTAGGTTGTCTTAATCGCCCCCGGAAACAGATCAAAGATCCGCGTTGCCGAGGCTCGTCAGATGTTTCTGGTGATCACGGTCGACTGAAGGTAATCCCTCAGCCATCCTTTCGAGCCGTCCCGAAATTGACCACGCGTTTATTCTTCGGCGTTCGACCAGCGACAGAATCAGTGCTTTCGTCAGAATCGTTAAAATCGACACCGCGAGGAGTCAGAGGAGTCATTTGCCATTCCGACACTCTTCAGTTCACACATCACAAGACTGCACCACGCGCGTATCAACCGCCGCGCTATAGCGGCGTGCTGATTTGGCGGCACCAACGCGTTCCGGTTGATTCTTCGATGCCTCTACTTATCTGCCCGTCGGCAGATTCCGCGGCAGGATGGCCGATCGAAGCCTCAACCCTTCAGATGGTCCCGGATAATCGCCCTGGTGGGCATGATCGCAACAATGCAATCAAGTCGTCAAATCGTGACATCCGATACATCGATCAGGAGCATCGTGTACTGAACCGCTGCGCGCAGGTTCGGTCGGGGGGATTTGAACGCGATGCTGTATTGAACAAGACGTTCGTCGGCCGGTCGGCAAATTGCTGATATGGATCGCGGGCGTCTCCAGCGAGGGACCGCAGGGATGACTCTCCGTCAATTCATAGCCTCTGTACGCTGTCATCGGAAATCGCTGTCCGTGACAGCATTCCTCGGAGCGGCCACTTCACTGAGCGGACCAGGCATCAATCTTGCCAGCGGTGATGAGCCACTTGTGACCAACGTCGGCCAGTTTCAAATTCCGTTCGACGTGGAAACAGAGCCAGGCCAGAAGGCTGAGGGCTTTGCCGTCCTGTTCGGATCTCAGAATGGTGGAGCGAACTGGGAACAGTTGCAAAGCGTGCCGGCTTCTCAGGACGCCTTCATGTTCGCTGCTCCTCGCGATGGCCGCTATTCGTTCGCAATTCGAATGACGGATCCACAAGGGAACGTGACTCCGCCTGCAAAGAATACGGCGGCTGAACTGGACGTTGTTGTGGACACGGTGTCACCAGACCTCAAAGTGGAACTCTTTGAATCTGCCCCCGGTCAAATTCTGATCAACTGGACATGTACCGATGCCAGTGTGAATCCTGAGACTCTTTCCATTGAATACGCCGATGGCACAAATGGACGCTGGAAACCCGTGCCTGTCGATCCCGTCGCAAATGGCCAGGCCGTAGTCCCTTCAGGGCAGGGATCTGTCATTGCCGTTCGCGCACAGATTTCTGATGCCGCTGGTAATCGCGGAGAAGCGTCCACTCAGCTTGTATCCAAGGGAGTGTCACAGGCTCCCGCGGCTGGTCCGATGACTGCTCCTCCTATGCCAGTCGCAATCCATTCGACTCCGATGGGCCCATCACCATTCGGAGCATCTCCGCAGAATCATCACGCAACCAATGTTCCGGCAGGCTATCCGGCTCAAGCAATGAAAGGAGCCGTCGCCCCTGTGCCGCAGAGCCCCTTACCGCAGAGCCCTGCACCGGCGGTCGGTTATCCTCAGGCAACGGCCACGACAAATTTTGGTGGAAACTATGGGGCTCCGATGAGTTCTCAGGTTTCTGCGACCGCCTCAGCGATGCCCGGACTTCCGGG
>CAIJTV010001033.1:0-2314 GCA_903823635.1 uncultured Planctomycetaceae bacterium | reverse complement strand
TGTGCCTCTGTTGTGTGGCTGTACTGGCTGAGTCAACGGCCAGTGCTCAGGCTCCGCAAAAGATCTGGGATCGCGAAATTGCTGCGCAGCCGTTTGATCGGCAGGCGTTTCACCAGGTGGCGATTCCGGATTGGCTGCAGGATACGCTGGGCTGTGGTTATACGTTGTCGGTGATGAATACTGCTCAACGCGAATTGGCGGTGAAGCACGGTGTGCGGCTGAGTGAAATGGGGTTCGTTGACCCGTTTTACACCTACTACGACAGTCAGCTTCTGAAGCGACGCAGTCCCTATGTTCCGCCCGATCGACTGGAGAAGGATATCGCGGAATACAAACGTCTGGGCGTTCGAATCCTGGGCGTTTATCCGCCGTGTCTGCAGGCCGAAGCGTATGAACTGCATCCCGACTGGCGGCGCATCGCAACGAACACCATCGAGATTCCTCAGACCGACATGGTGAAGTTTCCGCATGGCGGCATGTTGTGTCTGCTGGGTCCCTACGGCGATTTCTTCATCGAAGTGCTGGCTGAGATTCTGACAAAGTTTCCGGATGTTGACGCATTCAGCTTCGATGGTCTGCATTATGGCGGCGTCTGCTATTGCGAACACTGTCGCAAGAACTATCGCGTCGAAACGGGTTCTGAAATTCCCAATACGGACCTGAATGACATCGAGTTCCGAAAGTACCAGCACTGGGCTGATCGACGGATGGAAGACCTCGTGCGCCGAATGCAGACGCGATTGAAAGGCATCAAGCCGGACGTTGCATTAGTCACGTGGACGACAAATGCTGGACGCTACGGTCATTTTCTCAGCATTCCTCGCAATATGCCGGCGCGGATGAATCTGCTTCTGGATGCACCCGACCAGGAATTCTGGATGGATGAATCCAATCGAGGCACGACCATCGTTCCTGCGTTTGCCAACGCCTACATCTGGGCGTGTACGAATCACCGAGTCGCATTCAGTGAGCCGTATATCCTGAGTCATGGAAATCCGTACGGAAATGACAGCTTTCCGCCGACCGAGATTCAGCGGCGCATGCTGCTGGCTGCAACTTATGGGGCCACTCCCAGCATTGCTGTGATCCAGGCCGAGAACCTGCAGCAGGGCTTGTACGACTGCATGGACGAACTGCAGCGCCGTAAAGAATGGTTGATTCGTAAACAACCCGAACCGTGGGCCGCGCTGGTCATGAGCGATAATACTCGCAACTTTTACGGCCGAAGTGCGGGTCAGGTGGAGGAACGTTATCTGGCGAATGTGTTCGGGACTTTTCGTGCCGTGGTTGAAGAGCATTTGCCAACCACGGTGATCAGTGACTGGAATCTGAATGCCGAAGATCTTGCTCGTTACAAAGTTTTGATTCTGCCGAATACGGCATGCCTTGATCAGCAACAGGTCGCGGCCGTCCGTGAGTTCGTTGCCAACGGCGGTGGACTTGTCGCCAGTTTGGATGCATCGCTGTTCGATGAGTTTGGAACGCCGCGAGATAACTTTGCTTTGTCGGATGTGTTCGGCGTCGACTATCGAGGTCTGCTGACAAATGCCGCTGAGCCGACTGAAGAACTGGACGTCAATTTTGCGAAGTCTATCGGCCCGGACTACTGGGAGAAACGCAAGAACGTCTTTGACTTTCGCCAGGATCCTGATTCGTTTTTGAATGAGGGAAAAATGCGAACCTACGTCCATCGACAATCAGTGACGTTCAAAGGGCCGGCGGTGAAGGTAAAGACCATCTCAGACAGCCAACTGACACCAGGAACCATTCGTTTCAAAGGAACGTCCGACGTCATCGACCATCCGGCTATCGTCACCCATCAGTTCGGTAAAGGACGAGTCGTCTATTTTGCTGCAGGCCTTGATGCTGCCTATTACCTCTATTCGTATCCGTATCAGCGACTGGCTCTAAAGCATGCCATTACCTGGGCGGCCAATGAGTCGCCGCCAATTCAGGTGAAGGCACCCATGTGCGTTCACAGTACGATTATGCGACAGCAGACGGGGCAGGGTTCACGACTGGTTGTGCATCTTTTCAACGACCTGAACACGACAGCTCACCATGCGCTGCCGGTCGACGATGTGCCGTTACGGGAAGAAACGGTGCCGATTCACGAGATCGAAATCGCGATTGATGCGCGGTATCAGGTTTCCAAAGCCGTTCAGCAGCCGGAAGGGCTTGAACTTCGGATCAACAAGAACGAAGCCGGTTCGTCGGTCATGGTTCCGAAGTTGGATATTCATTCGATGGTGGTGCTGGAACTGGCCGACTAGATATGATTCAACACGCGCGTTTTGAGGACTAGACTGATCAG
>CAIJTV010001032.1:0-4587 GCA_903823635.1 uncultured Planctomycetaceae bacterium | reverse complement strand
TTGACGATCTGGGTGTAGCGGCATTGGCTCGAGCCGGCGTCTCCGTGCATGATCAGTTGGCAAATGGCTCAGTGACTTTCCAGGATCAATTGACGATTCGAGGAGCGAACACACGAGGCAGCCTTGCCGAAGGTGTATTCCTGACAAACAACAATGCGGCCAGTGAATTTCTTGTTAACGGTGACACTAACATCGTTGGAACAGACGGCATTTCCGTCCGAATTGACAACAACAACGGGTTGGCTCGCTTCCTCGGGCAGACTCAGATTTCTCAGCGTCTTGTGGAAGGGATCTCGGTCACAAACTCTGCCGGTGCAGTGCAGTTCGGCGCGACGGCCGGTGACGTCGCTTCAGTGCTGAATGATCTTGCAGCTCCGTCTCAAAGTGCGGCGATTCGCGCAACGAACAATTCGGCCAATATTGTGTTCGGAGGAGTTTCCATTGACAATGCACAGGGAAATCTTCTCGGTGGTGCTGGTATGCATCTGGTCAACAATACCGGTGAGATCAACGTCGGCACACTCGACATCATCTCCCTTGATGGCGTTGGACTGTTTGGTTTGAACAATGCCAGCATCGAAGTTCGAGGTGGAGATATCCTGTCGGATAATCAGGCTGCAGTGAATATCGAGCAGTCCGGCATCGACATCTCACTTGAAAGTGTGACCAGTAACAACTCACCCAACTACGGGATTCGTCTCGTTGAAACCAACAAAACGAATCTTCAGACCTTTGAGGTTGACCCCAATATCGCGAACGATGTTCCCGGTGATGGCGGTATCATTACCGGAGCCAAAGGCAACGGGTTGGACGACAACGACTCGGCCGGTGTATTCCTGCAGAATGCGGGCCAGGTACGCTTGAGAGCGATGACACTTGATGACAACGAGTTCGGGGTCCGCATTCGCAATACTGAAACAACTCCGGGATTGCCTGACAGCACCAAACAGAACTTCATCCTCGAACGGTCTTTGGTGCAGGATTCGGATATTCGCGGTATCGACAGTCAGAACCTGATGGGGCTCTCCATTCAGAACAGCTCCTTTGACAACAATGGTGACAGTGCTACCGCAGGCCGGGAAACGATTCTGCTGGATTACACTGTTCGACTCGACCTCGACACGATCACGCAGTTCAGCCAGGCGAATGACCCGTTTGTTGTGACGATCGAAGACTCCGACTTTACTTCTGTAACGACCAGTGTGATCAACGTTGGACAGTCAAATATTGCGGCGAACGGTGCTGCTATTCGCTTCGACCTGCTGAGAAACACGTTTACTGTGAGCGATACCTCCGACCCCACAGGTTCAAGTGCACTTGATGATGCTCTGATCTTTGACTGGACAGGTCCGGCTCAGATGATCCTGGAGGATAACCTCTTTGATATGATCAGCGTCAATCAGCAACAGGCGGTATCGATCCGAACTCGCTCTACGACTGATGAGTTTGACTTTTCATTCCAGCGAAATCAGGTCAACGTGAATAACGTGACTCTGAATGCCGGTGCGGTGGATCTGCGAATCGACGGACCATCGAACATGAATACGGTTAACTTCCAGATCGCCAATAACGACATTAACATCAGCGATGGAACCGGAGCCAATAACAACAACGCGGGTGACCGACCGACGGGCCTGAAACTCCGACTGGGACGAGATGCTGATGTTGGCATTATCAATAACGATATTGTCGCAACTGCAGACGGTGCGACCGGTATTCTGATTGAGCGTGCGGCGGCCAGTTCCGACTTCCTGATCAGCGGAAATCGCATCGGGTTCTCCGATTTCGGCATCGAAGCTGAACGCGGAATCATTTTCCAGCAGGTCACTGGGGTGGTCAGCATCTTCGGGAATGTCGACAACCAGGTCGTCGTCCTGCAGAACGCAGGTGGCAACGGAGCTGTGGAGCAGGTCTTCTTTATGCCAGCTAACTCCAACAACGGTCAGATCATTGTTAACGGTGCACTTGTTCCGTAACGGGCACAAGATCTTGATCTCAGCGGCCTGACTGCAGATTGTTGTGGCAAACACCTTAAGGAACCGCAGAACTGAAATGGGCTTACTTCCCGTAAGCTCAGAACACGATATATCCTCAAATCGATCCTCTGACAGCCTCCGACGTGTGAAAACGGTCGGAGGCTGTCTTTGCATTTGGGTATCGAAATTTGCCGTTTTCGGGCGGTCACGCGAATTGGCCTGATGCGACTCGCTGCTAGAATCAAGGCGTCATGACCGGTTCAGGACGACAGACACCATCGTCTCTTGCTGAACTGACGACGTTGATCGCAGCCTCCCCGGGTTTCGCCGAAGTCCTCGCGGCTTTGCATTCCGGACGTAGTGCCACGATCGACGGCGCCTGGGGTTCTTCTTGCGCGCTGAGCATCGCGGCGATCTCTTCGGCCGATTCCAGGCGGACGCACCTGATTATTCTCCCGACAATTCGCGACGCCGAAGAATTCGTCGACGAACTGACGGACCTGCCAAATTCCGGAGTCCTGCTGTTTCCTGCCTGGGAAAGTCTTCCCGAGATCATTGATGCCAGCGACTCGGTCTACGCTGCACGAATCTCCGCCGTACGCAGACTCTCGCAGGCCGATCGAATGCCGACGGCGATCGTCACCTGTCTGCCAGCCCTTTTGCAGCCGGTTCCGACTCGAGCCTCCATCAAGGCGGCGACCCGCACCATTTCCGTAGGCGATGATCTTCCACTGGCGGAACTCACGGACTGGCTGATTCTCCGCGGGTTCGAACGAGTCACCGCCGTCGAACTACCGGGTGAATTTTCCATTCACGGCGGCATTCTGGATATCTTTCCGGCAACTGAGCCGGACGCCGTTCGTATTGAACTCTTCGGCGATGAAGTCGAATCGATTCGTTCTTTCGATGTCGAAAGCCAACGTCGTCTGGAGGATCTGAAAAGCATCTCACTGACGGCAACTCTTGCGGCGACTCCCCCCGCAGCCACTGACGCAACGCCGCAAACAAATTCCGTTCCGAGCAGCACGACATCAAGCCGTAAAGGAAAATCAAAAAAAGCGACGCCTGACTTAAGGCCAGGCGATGCATTGACGGCGGCGGTTCCAACATCAGCAACTCCAAAGTCGGCTCCTTTATTCAGCGGAGAAACCGAAAGCCTGATTGATTCGCTGTCTCGTCAGACGATCGTGATCCTGACAGATATGCAGCAGGCGATCAGTGAAGGCCGCATGTATCTGCAGCGACTGTCCAATCCCGTGGGACTTTACGGCGTTGATGCCACAATGGCTCGCCTGATGGAGTTCTCTTCCGTCACGATCGATGCTCTGGGCGTCGACGGTTACGAACAGTCGTGTCATCTGTCGATTGAAGCCGTCGAACGATTTTCCGGAAGTCGCCGCGATGCCCTGGTGGAACTTTCCGAACTGCTGGGACCATCCGATTCCGTCCTCTTATGTTGCCACAACGAAGGCGAACAGGGCCGACTGCAGGAATTGATCGCAGAAACAGACTCCGCATCTGGCACCTCGCTGGCATCACGAATTTGCCTGACGACAGGGCGGATTCGAAGAGGATTCCGGTTGCTTGATCACGCGCTGATTGTGATTAGCGACAACGAGTTATTCTCCCGCACCCCGACTCGCGCGACGACTCGAAAACGCCGCACCGATTCACGCACGATTGACACTTTTCTCGACCTGCGCGAAGGTGATCTTGTTGTGCATGTGGCTCACGGAATCGCGCGATATCGCGGCATGGCAATGACTGGCGCTAATGGCCAGCAGGAAGAACATCTGCTGCTGGAATTTCGCGACGCTCTGATTGTCTACGTTCCGGTCTCGCTGATTCATCTGGTTCAGAAATACATCGGGCCCGCGAAAACAAATCCTGAACTGACAAAGTATGGCGGCACATCGTGGCTGAAGAAGAAGGACCAGGTTGCCGAAGCCATTTCTGATATGGCAACGGACATGCTGCAGCTTCAAGCTGAACGAGCATCAAAGTCCGGGCTTCAGTGTCGAGCAGACTCGCATCTGCAGCAGGAGTTTGAGAAAGCGTTTCCGTTTACAGAAACTGCGGATCAGGCTTCCGCAATCATTGACCTGAAAGGCGATATGGAACAGGCGAAACCGATGGACCGCCTGATCTGCGGGGATGTCGGCTTCGGAAAAACGGAAGTCGCGATGCGGGCGGTCTTCAAGGCCGTTGATAATGGTCGACAGGTGGCCGTTCTGGTCCCGACGACAGTTCTGGCCGAACAGCATTTTCGCACCTTCAGCCAGCGGATGGCAGAGTTCCCTGTCACTGTCGAAATGCTGTCGCGTTATCGTTCGCCGGCTGAACAAAGTCGCATCCTCGAACGCCTGAAAGAGGGCAGCATCGACATCGTGATCGGCACACATCGGCTGGTGTCGAAAGACGTGAAGTTTCGCGACCTCGGCCTCCTTGTTGTCGACGAAGAACAAAAGTTCGGAGTCAAAGTCAAAGAACGTCTGAAGCAAATCCGTGCCGATGTGGATGTGCTGACTCTGACCGCCACGCCGATTCCTCGCACACTGCATATGTCGCTGCTTGGAATTCGTGATATCAGCAGCCTGACCACTCCTCCGCG
>CAIJTV010001031.1:0-3336 GCA_903823635.1 uncultured Planctomycetaceae bacterium | reverse complement strand
CCCGTTTCAGGGCTAAATGTGTTTACCGATCTTTCCGGGAACTTCGTTGGCGGCTGGAAACTTCACCTTGATCAACTTCAAAGTGTCCTTTCCACTGGACGGCTGTTCTAAATCATGGAGTTCCAATCGTGAAAACAGCGGTAACTATCACGTTCACAAGAGATGAAGCTGTTGTATTGTTTGAGTTGCTCACACGACTCGATGCCAATGCGACAGCACTGTTTGAACATCCTGCGGAGGAGCGGATCGTCTGGAAGATTCAAGGACTCCTCGAGTCGGAATTGGTCGAACCATTTCAGAGCAATTATCACGAGATCTTGAATAACGCTAGAGCAAACGTCGACCTCCCCGAGACCTGATTTGGGTGATTCCATCTGCCGTATTCTGACAATCCAAGCGTCAATGAGGCGAGACAGAATACAGAAGACTGCTTGAAACAGCGCTTGGACAGAAAGGAGTCAGCAATGCAATCAACGAGGCAAGAAAGAAGGGCATTACTACGAACATACCAATTGATGTCGTCGTCAATGGACAGTCCATGAGACTCTGGGTGAACATGCAAGAACTCACGATCAAGACCTTTCATGCCTTCGGTAAACTTGGTAAGAAGTTTGGGACGAGGTGATTCGATGTATGAATTCACGCTCCCGCTAGTGATTCGGCTAGCATCTAATGGCTTACCCGACGATGACGGCCTCAGAGAAATTGCTGCTTTAACAAGACTCGTTAAGCATACGGTCAACCTTCAAAGTGTGTACAAAAGTACGGCTGAGGATTTTCAGGTTGAATACCGCGGGTGTAAGCAGCGACTGGCTCTAAAGACGCTGCCTGATTTGCGGAAAGACATATTTGATTCGGGCTTGCTTCGCGCAGCTGCGCTGCTCTCACTTCGAGAATCTCTGAAAACCGGAGATACACACTATCAGTCTCTGCTCGGTCATGACGGTGTGCCGGAGTCCGTCAAAAGTGCTATCATCGACTTGCGGCAGATTACTGGCGCGTATGATGTCGCCCGCATCTATGAACAGATTGAAACCGAATGGACTCCGAATACTAGCAATTCTTTCAGGCGAGACGTCGTTGTGCTTTACATTATTTGGGCGCTTTCAGCAGTACGCCCGCATCACAGTGTAGGTATCTACGAAAAAGCAAACTCCTGTCTAGCAATGGCGGGTTCTTTTCTTCTCTGTTACCTCGCTTCTGGATGCCTAAAACTCGAAACTGTGAACCGAATGTATCCAGAATTGCATCAGACCCGCGATCAGTTCCAAGTCATGCAGCTTTTCAGTACTTTCAAAGACTTACCGGGATTAGATTGGTGACCACGCCTGTTTCCAAGAGTCTCAACGATGCTTGAACTACTTCGTCGTTATCGCGAACTGCGACCGGTTTCCGTGCTGGTGTTTGTCGCTGCATTGCTTGTCGGGGGCTACAACGTTCATCGAGCGTTGGGGTTTGGTTCGCACGTTGAGCAGGCATCGCTCGCTGCAGAGAAGTTGCCATTGAGCGGCGACATTAACTTGGATCAGTTTGGCGATCCGGTCCTCACGAAGGCGGACGTGTCGACGCTGAAGTCACTGGAAAAGCTGACGCGAATCGAAGAGCTTCAGGTGGGCGAGCGGATTCGATCGGACGCTCCGACTGAAGAATTTGATCTGCAGTTCGGCACGGACATCATTCGTTCCGAGTGGCGGAAGGTGACGCTCGTCGCTCCCAAGCGAGATGGCTCTTCGGCTGATGTTGTTTTGCTACGACCGCTTCCATGGTTGACTGAGCACCAGGCCGACGTTGGCGGGACCGTGTTTATCTCTGTCCCGGAATGCGGCATTGATGGACATGCCAATGTGCTGGCGATTGAGCCTTGTCCGGAGATCGAACCTGCGGGTGATCTCGGTGGCCGAGTCATCACGGGGACCTTTCGGCATCAGGTGTCGGCATCGATCTCGCTGAGCATCGCTGGGCAGCCGGAGCCGATACTCTGCACCGGCAACCATCCGTTTTGGAGCGAAGACCGCCAGACCTTCGTCCGAGCCGACTCGCTGCAGTCCAACGAAACACTCCGCACAACTACCGGCACGACAACTGTCACGTCGCTGACCCACGTCCCCGGCTCAACAGCCGTCTACAACATCGAAATCCATGGAACTCACGTCTACCACGTTGGTTCCAGCGGCGTGCTCGTGCATAATGGGGATCCAGACCTCTACGCCCTATGGGCCGCGAGAGAGGTGATGAAGAGCCTCGGACTTGAAGGAAACCTGCTGAAGGAGTTCAAGTATTCTCCGTTTGGGTTCTTTGGATTTGGGCGAGGAGACGCATTTCATCGTGCGTCGGGTACAATGTTCGAAGGCTCGTTACTGAACTTCGGTGCTATTGAAGAGCTTTCGGACGAGATGCTACAGCACAAGCTCGCCCAATTAGAAAAGTACGCAGAGGCATTGCGTGACCCCGATTCAAAACTTAAGAGCGTATACATTTTGCTCAACAACCCATTACCGGCATCAGGAGCAGGTGCGGAATATACTAATCTGCTCGTGAAGCTCAAAGAGGAAGGGCTGCCCATCGCGGTGCGAATAATTGAAGATTGCAGGTGATTTTCCCATGTCAGTGAAAATGTTTGTGAGTGAGTTTTCGAGCTTTCTGCAGCTACGTGAGTTCTGGGATGTGGAGATTCATTCCAACAGTGTGAATGCGAAGAGCGATGCCACTGTCTTCGTGCGAACTGGATCATTGCACGGAATTTTCGAGAGAATTTCTTTTGTTCTGGATGGAAGTCAGATTTACGTTGATCTTGGAGCACGTCCAGTGCCAGGCGTGACCGGATGGCACACAATGTCTATTTCCCGTCGGCTTACGGATGTTGAGACAAAGATCCCTCGTTCTTCTAAGAGACTGAAAGAGTGGACAGACGCTTTGGCAAGCGTTGCCGAAAAAGAGTGTCGATTCTTCGCAAGCGATGAGGGTCCATCCCTTCTGAACCGAACAGTGCGAGCGAGAGCGGCAGCGAGATACTACCTGTCGCAACTCTCAGCTTCATACTCGGACATTCGAAGTTACCGTGACGACCTTATGTTGAGTGCCACTGGACATCAACGTGAATTGGCACGAAAGAGTCTGACTCCTGCCCTGCTGTGCACTCGTGGAAAAGGACAAGAGTTTGAAGATGAGGCAATGGCAGTTTATCAGACAATTGCTCTCACAATAACACTTGACGAAGATGGAGAGCGGCTAGGATTCTTTGCCCCTGGAACGTCTCCGCTCGAAGACAAATCGTTGCCTGTCTGTATTCAGATAATGGCGAGTTGCCTGTTCAACGAAAAAGGAATTGATTGGATT
>CAIJTV010001030.1:0-2786 GCA_903823635.1 uncultured Planctomycetaceae bacterium | reverse complement strand
TCCGTTTCGTTGGCTGAAAATCCTCGGAGTTGGTTCTGTGTTGTTGGTTTTGGCGGCGGTGCTGCTACCGGCTGTCACACGAGGTCCGACAGTCCGAGGCACGGCTCAGAGAGTTCAGTGCAAGAATAACCTCAGGCAGATACGACTGGCCCTCGAATCATACCACGACGAATACCACGCACTACCTCCAGCGTATACGACCGACTCCAACGGACAAAAGTTGCACAGTTGGCGAACCCTGGTTCTACCCTTCATGGAACACGAAGCACTTTACAAGCAGATCGATCTATCGAAACCGTGGAACGATCCGGTCAACTCCGCTCTGTCGTCAAAGATGCCAGAAGTGTACCGGTGCCCCAGTGGGAATCTCCCGGATGGTGACACAACATACCTGGGAGCCGTCGGTGAAGACTTCTGTTTTCACCCGACGAAATCTCGCTCATTCGATGAGTTCTCTGACGGCTTGTCCAATACGTTGATGGTATTTGAAGTGGCCGCAAATAACGCCGTGCCGTGGATGTCGCCGCAGGATGCCGATCTCGAGTCAATTATGAGGCTCAACAGCGATGAACCGCTGCCACACCAGAACGGTTTTCTGGGCATCATGGGAGATAGCATGATCCGCTACTTTCCCGCAGACCTTCCGTCCGAAACACGCAAAGCACTCTTGACGATCTCGGGCAGTGAAAGCATCTCGGAATTCTGATCGCCTTGTGGCACCGGCCAGCTTTTTCTCACATCAGGCCACCTTCTTTCTGGTTAAAATCTCGCGTCCTGAACCAAACCACGAAGTACACCACGAATCAAGCGATCGAACTCGCGGCGAATATGCCTTGTGCCATCGCAACATCACGGGGATCGCCAAACGGCTGGGAGAGCTGCTATGGAGGAAGTCAGTATGACCGAAAGCCCCTTTGCCAGCCCTGAAGTTCAACGGCCTGAATCATCAGCATTCAAGGCTCCAGCAGCCAGGCCAAAACCGCCTCGAAAGAATTCCACTCTCTGGTCCAAAGCCCTGTGGACCGTTTCACTCATCTTCGTCGCCTGGTTGTGGTTTTCGGCCATCACTCCATTTCCATTTGCTCGTTACCCATATCATTTGAAAACCAGAACGCCATGCAGGAGCAACTTGAACGCAATCGCAAAGGCGCTGACACTTTACCATCAAGCGTACAACACATTGCCACCCGCCTACACAACAGACACTCAGGGACGAAAACTGCACAGCTGGCGAACTCTGATTCTCCCCTACATGAACCAGGAGGCACTCTATCAGCAAATCGATTTATCGAAGCCCTGGGATGATCCTGCAAATTTAGCGATCTCCGCGAAGATGCCAAACACGTATCAATGCCCCGGCTTGCATAAGGCGCCGGGAGTCACGACCTATCATGTCGCTCTCGGCAAGCACTACCGGGCAGATCCGCGAACACGGCGACCTTTGGCACGGTTTTCAAGCCGCCGTAAGGAAACGCTCATGGTGTTCGAAGCGGCCGAGGAGAATGCGGTGCCGTGGATGTCACCCAGGGATTCTGATTTTGAATCCATCCCATCCTCGATTGACCGAGATTCCCTGACGCATCTCAACGGATTTCACGGCATCACTGCTGATGGAGAAGTCCACTATTTTTACTCAGAGCAGGACCGACCATCTTTTACGATTTATAATCATTAAAGAATGACGGTGATTCAGTAACGCTTCACGAGGTGTAACCGCAGCCTGTCCTTCAAGTATCTCTTGCTGTCAATCACGTCGCAGACTCGCGTCATAACATCCATCAATCGGCCCCCATCGTTCTACAGCATGACACCCAACCGTCAGGGCTTACTACTCGCCGCATCATGATTGGCAATTGCAGCTTTGGACAGATTCATGACAACGGCCCCCAAAGCGATGCTGACGGAACTTAACGCGACGTAGATGAACCAGGGAAATCGTTCGGTAAACGGCATCGGAGGAGCCACGTACGCCGGGTTTGGCTCAGCGGCTCCCAGAACTGCTCGCACTGGCGTTGTCGGCAATGCTTCGGGCAGGTTGCGTGCGAAGTCGTAGTTCGGACTTTCGGCTTCCGGATTGCCGAATCGCAACACCATGGGAAACTGCGTTGCATCCGAACGTTGCAGAACAATCTGCCTCGCCGGCGCACTGCCTTTGACTGATGTCAGAGTCAGCGGCTTGTTGCGGTAGTCGGCAGAAGTCAGTCGGAGCCGCCGCGATCGCACCTCAGAGAATGTCAAAACAAATGCCGCTGGCTTGTCACTCTTCTGACGCTGCCAGGTTGTACTTTCATTGACCATGACGGGATAAAACTGCGGTTGACCCAGCAGGTTCACTGTTTCCGCTTCCAGGCTGATGTCGCGAGCAAACTCTCGATCGGCAACCATGACTTCCAGCCGGTCCACAGGAATCTCCGCTCCGAAATCAAGGATCCAGCGAGAACCCGGTGAGCCAAATTGACGCGTCGGCTCGCGAGTACTGATCAGAGCATCCGTCACAACGGGCTGAGCAGGAATCGCTATCTCTCGTGAAGCTCTTACGGCACCAATCGTAAACTCATCCTTACCCGCTTCAGATGTTGTCACCTGCGGATCCGGACTCACCTGAATGCGTAGAAACCGATGTCGACTCTCACGGTAATGGAACGTGTTTCTAATAAAAGACTTCTCTTCCAGCGTTAAATCCAACAGATGACTTTCAACGAGTTTTTTCCAGTCCTGGCCGTCGTCGCTGCCTTCGATCACGACAGTACGTCGAAACTCTTCACCGGATGTCTCTACAACCACCT
>CAIJTV010001029.1:0-4809 GCA_903823635.1 uncultured Planctomycetaceae bacterium | reverse complement strand
GACTTCCGGGGTTTCATAACTCGATGAATTCCTCCTCCGTAGGCGATGAGCAACTGGTGAATACTCACGTGTTCGATGTTGACTATCAGGTGGAAGACGTTGGTCCATCCGGAGTCAGTGCGGTGGAACTGTTCGTGACTGAGAATGGCGGTCAGCAGTGGTTCCGCTACGGCAATGATACCGACCTGCGTAGTCCTTTTCAGGTTGACGCTCAGGGCGAAGGGACGTTCGGATTTGCTGTCAGAGTTCGTAACGGTCTTGGCTTTGCCGACGCTCCGCCTCAGCCTGGACAGGCACCGGAAATTGTTGTGACCGTTGACGAGGCCGCTCCAGGCGTTGAGCTGGCTCAGCCATCAGTGCGAGTCGATGGTTTTGGAACCGTGCAGCTGGCGTGGCGAGTCACCGATCTGCATCTGGCTCCGTCACCGATTCGACTGGAGTATTCAACGACTCCGAACGGCCCGTGGACACCGGTCTTCGATTGGCAAGCCGATCAGGGGGGATTTGACTGGTCGATTCGCCCTGGCACTCCATCGTCGCTTTACTTCCGCCTGCTTGCTCGCGACGCCGCCGGCAACATCGGTGCCGCACAGACGCCACAGCCAGTCATCGTGGACCTGAAGAAACCCGTCGGCCGCCTTCTGCGAGTACAAGCCGCGTCACACTCCATCGCGCCGCGCAATTAGAAGAACGGTACGTGAGCATGCGTCAATGAGAGCTCTCATTGACGCAGTGGACTCACAGGTCATCGCAGCAGAATCACTCGCTGTACGAACGCCAGTGATCAGGCGAAAAGGGCTGGAATCAGCTTGCCATCGCGGACGATCATCACGGGCCGACCGGTTGGCGTATGGTATTCGTAGGTGTGGTCGATTCCGAGGGCATGATAGAAGCTGGCTGCCACGTCATCCGGTGAGAAGCCTTCGTGCTTCGGCAAGCTGGCTGTTTCGTCGCTTTCACCCAGTACCTGTCCGCCCTTGATTCCGCCGCCACCGAGGATCATGAACATGTTGCGTGGATAGTGGTCGCGACCAATGCGTTCTGTGTTGATCTTCGGTGTACGTCCGAATTCTCCTGTCACGTAGACGACGGTCGATTCCAGCAAACCGCGAGCCGCCAGGCCCGTGAACAGGCCATACAAGGCTTCATCCAAAGCTGGCAATTGCTTTGTCTTCAGCGTATTCCAGTTATCGCGGTGAGTATCCCAGCCGCCGTTCGTGACGGTGACAAAGCGAACTCCCGATTCCACAAGTCGCAAAGCCAGCAAGCAGCTTGCCCCAAGTCCGGACGAACCAAAGTCCTTCGTGAAGTCCGGAGACTCCTTGCTGATATCGAACGCCTCACGAGCCTTGTTCGACGTAATCACGGTGTGAGCCTGACGACCAAACTCATCCATGCCATCCAGCAATTGGCTGTCTTTTTCGACATCGTTGAAAGTGCGATCCAGATTCGACAGCAGGTTGCGTCGCTTTTCAACGTCTTCAACGGTCAAGCCACCTGACATCGAGATCCCGCGAACTCGAAACGCCGCCCCAATCTGAGGCGTCGTCGTTGTGTTCATCGGAGCATACTTGACTCCCAGATACCCCGGTCGCTGCGCGCTGTTCGGGATTGCGACGAAAGGTGGCATCTCAGGAATGCCCGGACGTTCTTTGCTCACAACTGAACCGTAGCCTGGAAACTCCAGCGACGGCAACGGGCGATTCCCCGTGTTCACATACTTGGTGCCCAGATCATGAGCGGCTACCGAGTGCGTCACGCCTCGCAGCAATGTAAACTTATCCATGCAGGTCGCAATCTTCGGCAGATGCTCAGAAATCTGAACACCGGGAAGGCAGGTCTGAATCGGATTGAACTCACCGCGATATTCAGACGGGGCATTCGGCTTCAGGTCGAACGTGTCCATATGAGAAGGACCGCCGTTCAGATTAACGAAAATCGCGGCCTTACCTTTGGCATCCGGATTGATATGACTAGCGGCCGCAAGCTGAGCATAACTGGCCAGAGACAAGCCGGTTCCACCGACTACGCCAGCCTTCAGAAAATCGCGTCGACCAACACCATCGCAGGTTCGGAAAAATGCCATGTGAGAACTCCTGGAAATCTATTTGTAACTAAGGTTTGTTTCGCAAAATGTGAGCAGCGAATCGACTTCCGCCTTCGCGGTTTACCCCGATGGCGACGCCTGCTGGATCGCTAATGATTCACCAGAAACTCACGAGTATTCAACAGAGCCCACAGCACACCGCGAACTCCGTCCACGGCATCCGGTGACTCAGAAATGTACGCCTGAGAAGTCCGAACTTCTTCTTCCGTCGGATATCGACTCAACGTTCGCAGGTAAGCTTCGTTGATGATTTCCGTGAAGTTGACGTTTGACGCAGCAATCGCGTCAGGCTTGGAAGATTCAGCGGCAGCCGGAGCTGCCTCCACTTCTTCCTCTTTCACGCCAGCCTTTTCGGCCTGAGCTTTCAGTTTGGCGATCTGATCCTGGAACGACTTAATCTGGCCTTCTTTGCCCTTCTTTTCAGCTTCGGCCAGACGTTCTTTCAGCTTCTTGATCTGAACTTTGTAACGATCACGAGCCTGATTACGCTGATCCTTCTTCGAGTCGGCCGCATCAGCGAAAGACTTGCGAGTAAACGTGAGTGAATTCTTTGTCGCAACGTCCAGCAACCAGCCGTCACCATCATCAATCATTGACAACAATTGGTTGTCATTTCGCACGAAGATGGTCTGCAGCAAACTTGGTTCTTCAGTGCGATCACAATCGCAATTGCTTTCGCGAGTTGATCGGCCAAACACAGTCATCGCATAGTCAGCCGGATTTCGATTTCTGTTACGAAGACCTGAGCCAGGAATCGAGACTGCTCGTTTTTCCAATTCCGTGACAAACTCAAGGTTCTTCGCATCATTGCGAGTCGCCTGAACCATCATGTCGTATGCAATCTCCGCTGGAATCCGTCGTGGCACCGCGCGGCTGAAGTTACGTTCATCCAGACGATTGGTCGAATTCGGAACCCAGCTCAGTTGATAAGTGCGGCTGTTCAGAATCTCGCGATGCAACCACTTCATGTCGAAGTTGTGTTCGATGAACCCGGCCGCCAGATAATCCAGCAGAGCCTTATTGACCGGTGGGTTCGCCAGGTTCATATCATCTGAAGGCTGCACGATTCCGACGTTGAAATAGTTGGCCCATACCCGATTCACGAACGCTCGAGCAAACAGCGGATTCTCCGGAGCCCGCAACCAATCCATCAGTGGCTGACGAACGTCCTCGTACTTCGTCAGATCCACAACCGGACCGGCCAACAACTTGGCACTGGCCACAGGTGGGACGTTTCGATCAGGCTTCCCGTTGTTCTTCTTTTTATCCCTGGCTTTGACCGGTGTCGCCTTAGGCTTCACAGAATAAACTTCTGCGAACGGAATGATTTCGCCGCCCTGAACCTTCCTGGCCAGAATGTTGCGAACATCATTGCCCTTCAAGCCTTTCGTTTCTTCAAACTTCGCGACCATCGCATCATATTCGGCCTTGGCGTCCGGGCGAGTATTCTGGCGGCCTGTCGTGGCCTTAAAGAATCCCTCAAACTGCTTGAAGTCGTCCTGAGTCCATTGGTCGAATGGATGTTTGTGACACTGTGCACACTGGATGCGAGTTCCCAGGAAGGTGTATGCAAACCCGATGACTCGATCCTCCGACGTCTGGAAATTCTGCCGAGCCCAGAAGTGTGCGAGGCCGGAACGTTCCGCGTATCCATCCGCACCCGGTCCGCCCTTGTGATACAGCTTCGAGATATTCTCGCAGTACTGCTGGTACGATTCACCCGGCTCACGACTGACAGCCATGACAATTCCCTCGACAATCTTGTCGTAAGGAACATTGTCACGAACTCGTTTTTCAATCCAGGCATACCAATGCTTGGACGCTTCGGTCTGCACCGGAGTCACGTTATTCAACTTGTCATCGCTGTTACCAGTAAAGTCGCACAGCTTTGTCGTCCACCAGGCAACATAACCGGGACGTTCGAGCAGTTCGTCGATCTTAAGCTTCCTCTTATCGGATCGATTGTCTGCAATGAACGCTTTGACTTCTGCTGGAGTCGGCAACGTTCCCGTAACGTCCAGACTGACTCGACGCAGGAATTCCGCATCGGTACAGGTTTCAGACTGCACGATGCCAACTTTCCGCAACTTCTCTATGACCAGTTCATCAACCTTCGTCGGAGCCGCAACCTGCGGATACTTGTCCCCGAAGTTTTCTGAGACGGGGCGAATCACAGGCACTGGTACGACCGCACTGTCGTACGACGCCACCACATGCGTATCGCCGGATGATCCGGCCAAGACAAGCCCGTCCGCAGTAATGTCGGCGATCTGATCATCGTTCGTCTGGAACCGAGTCAGTGCCGTTACGTCTTCGCGAGTTCCATCCGTCCAGATCGCCACAGCCTTCAACTGCTGTTGCTGACCATCGGCCGAAAAGAGAATCTCAGCAGGAGTGACTTCCAGCTTCGTCAATGTGGGCGGCTCTTCAACGCGTGCCGGCGCGCCGGACTGGATCCAGCGGAGCAGAACATGATGCTCCCAACTGCCTTCTTTCAGGCGCTGGCCACCTTCATGCTGAATCTGCATCAATGGCTTTGCCAGAATCAAACTCTCTGTCGGAGTTTCAGGATCCAGACGACCGTACAATTCGTCATGATCGAGGACAAAATCGTATCCAAACAGGCTCATGCGAAATCCGCCTCGCCCCTGGAAAGATCCATGACAACTACGGCCGTTACATCCCAGCTTTCCGAGCAACGG
>CAIJTV010001028.1:0-1821 GCA_903823635.1 uncultured Planctomycetaceae bacterium | reverse complement strand
CCTGCAGGAATTACTGGGAAGTGGTGGGGATTCCGTCTGGATGCAGCCGCCATTCTTTTGCGACTATGGCAGCAATATTTATCTGGGCGATAGGGTCTACTTCAATTTCAACTGCGTCATCCTTGATGTCTGCGAAGTGCGAGTTGGAGACTTCTCTTTCTTCGGTCCTGGAGTTCAGATCTACGCCGCGACTCATCCCATCAATGCCCAGTTGCGACGTACTCAGGAATACGGCAAACCGGTGACAATCGGCTCTGATGTCTGGGTCGGAGGAGGAGCCATCATCTGCCCCGGAGTTACGATCGGAACGAAGACGGTCATCGGGGCCGGAAGCGTGGTGACAAAGAACATTCCCGACGGTGTCGTCGCCGCCGGAAATCCCTGTCGGATCATACGAGAAATCACAGAAACAGATCGTGACACCAAACCTCTTGGACAAAAACCTCTTTGACAGTCTGCCGACTTCGATCCCCAATGAACTCATTCAGGTGATCGCCGGAAATCAACATGTTCGCATCGAACGGATTGTCTCCCACGGACATTCCTCACCAGACGGGTTCTGGTATGACCAGGATGAGAATGAATGGGTGATAGTTCTGAAGGGTGCAGCCAGACTTCGATTCGATGATCGAACGGTGGAACTGAATGCCGGCGATTTTGTGAACATTCCGGCTCACAAAAAGCATCGAGTTGAATGGACAACTCCGGACGAGCCGACACTCTGGCTGGCCGTGTTTTTCACTGATTGAATCCTAACCCGCTGCGTCAGCGAGGGATTGTTGTTGAAAACGCGGCGACGTTTATCCTTCACTGAAGTGTCGGGTTGTGAAAAGCCATTAATTCAACAGCCTGTTAGAGTTATGACGTCATCTTAATTCAACACGTCGCACCGTTTTGATGAATGCCTCCAACATGTCGTTTCGAACAACCGGAAAGTATGATCTTGTCATCTGCGATATTGACGGATGCTTGTCGCCCGAGTCGCATGCGCCGATCAACGGGCCAGCTCTTTCTGAAATTGCCGAGCATAATCGTCAAGCGATTTCTAACCGAGATCGGCCAGTCGTCACGCTGTGCAGTGGCCGGCCGATCGGATTCGTTGAGTGTCTTTCTCGGCTGACTCACAACACTCTGATTCCCTGCATCGGTGAGAACGGCGTCTGGATTTGGCGACCTGCTGACAACTCGTTTGAGTGCGAGCCTGCCATCACGGAGGAGCATCTGGAAATTGTCCATGAAGCTCGCAAGCGTTTACGATCGCTCTATCAGGCACGTGGCGTTATTCAGCAGCCGGGAAAGTCGGCTTCTGTCGCCTTATACCATCCTGACACGGAGTATCTGCGATCGATCTTTCCGAGGATCGCGGATGAGTTTCAAAAGCAGGGCTGGCCGATTCGAGTTTCCATGACGTGGTTGTACATTAACTGCGACCTGCAGCACGTTAACAAAGGAACTGCCATCGAACGCCTGCTGGCCGAGACCGGCATTGATCCAAAGAGAACCGCAGGGATCGGCGATACAATGGGAGATCGGTTTATTGCGGAACGTGTTTCCTGGTTTGGCTGCCCGGCGAACGCAGAAGCAGAGATCAAGAAATCCGCAACCTATGTGTCGCCACATCACGAAGTCGAAGGAGTGCTGGATATTCTGAACCGGCTGTCAACGTGACGGCAACCATCGACCTCATTCGCGTCGGATCGTTTTAGCTGGACAGCGCCATGTGGCCCCCCTCCCCCGATTTTTTGCGGATGCAGCTGGGTCGTTTCAGCACGCTGCCTTCTGCGAAAGCCCCCTAGTATGTTGAATCTTACGTGGTGAGAT
>CAIJTV010001027.1:0-5297 GCA_903823635.1 uncultured Planctomycetaceae bacterium | reverse complement strand
TCAGCTCACAGTTGATCACGTCGATCATCTGCCGCAGTCTGCCAACTGCCTTACGATCTCCGACATTGCTGGAGATGACATGAAAAGCATTCCACAGGTCATCAAATGAGAAAGCAGGAATGATCGCATCGAGAAGTTTTGTGGCCAGCCTGCGGCGAAAACTGGAAGACGATCCCGCGCGACCGCGGTACATTGTGACAGAACAGGGAGTTGGCTATCGATTTGCTGTGGAATGAGAACCGAGACCATTCGTATGTTGCTGGTTCCTGATGAAACGGCGGTGCTCTTTCCATGCCAATGAGCTCCGCATGCAAGCTCAGACACCAGGTCGAAGTGATTAGTCAGATTGCGAATTGACCGTCGAATTCAAACTCATTCGCCGCGAACTGATGTTAACGGTATGCTCCTTCCCTGATCGCTTGCAACGGCGATCGGTCAGTATTCTTTTCCCAGCAACTGCTCGTCAAAAGACGTTTTTCTGAGCGAGAATTACAGCATGCAGACGCCTCAATATCTCCGGTTGCGTGTTCTCGTGGCTCTGGTGGCCACACTACTCGGTTCGTTAGTGAGCGTGGCAGAGGAACCTGGCACTCTGCGAGTGCTGTGCTATAACATTCATTATGGTCAGGGCAATGACGGAGAATACAACCTGCAGCGATTGGCTGATGTCATCAATGCTGCGAAGCCCGACCTGGTGGCATTACAGGAGGTTGATGTCGGTGTGAAACGTTCCGGAAGGCTGCACGAGGTGAGGATCCTGGGAGAACTTACGAATCTGAAGTCTCATTTCGGGCCGACGCAGCACTATGAAGGTGGGTTGTTCGGCAATGCGGTGCTGACGAATCTTCCCGTCGAGAATGTCCTGATCCAGCCGCTGCCGTATACCGAAGCGACTCCGGAAGTCACGACCTATCCTCGCGGAGCGATTTCGGTCATTGTGACGTTGCCCAGCGGGGAGCGACTGAACTTTATCAGCACTCATTTTCAGCACAATATGGAACCGGATCGAGTTGCAGAAGCCAGGGCGATCAATAAGCTCTTCGGCGTCGATAAGATGACGACGATTCTGGCGGGCGATATGAATGCCGAGCCCGGGTCGGAACCGATTCGGATCCTTGATGAAAAGTGGAAGAATGCGATTGATGCAGGAGCGGCACCAAGTGCTCCGTCCGCGAATCCTCGCTCACGAATCGACTATATCTTCCATCGCGGTGACTCTCTGAAAATGATCTCTTCCGAGGTCATCGCGGAGCCGATGGCATCAGATCATTGTCCGGTACTGGCCGTGTTTGAAGTCCGGAGTAAGTGACTGGAGTGAGGTTACGAGGAGTCCTGTCCACAGCGGGAATATGATTTCCATCTTTTCCAGCGGAAGATGCCTCATTACTCGGCAGAATATATGGTCTGTCCGGGCAACATCAGCAAAGCAGGATCACTCGGCACAAAGTAGGGAATAGCAGCTGACGTGATTTGTCTCTGAGCCGTTTCGAACATCGCATCGCGAGCCGCCTGCGCATCGGCATTGCCGCGAATCAGGAGCACGCTGGGATTGATCAGCAGATCCGTCGACCATACCGGCTGAGCTTCGCCTGAAATCTGCAATGCCAATTTGATCAAGCCAACGGTCGATTGAATTGGCGTTCCAGAAGGCGGCTGAGCTGGTGGAGTCGGAAATCCGGGCAGACCTCGTCCCTGCGAGAACATTTCCTTACCGTCCGCTTCCGAGTACGTGACACTCAACACGGCGGCTGGACTTCCGGTGGAAGTCATTCCGTCTGCGGCCAGACGTTTCTGAAACGCCTCTTCCAGCTTTTTCTGCGTTTCTTCCGGAGTTCCATACTTTAGAGTTCCGATCTCTACTTTTAGTGCGACAACAGATCCTCGCTTGAGCTTTGCATCACCTCCGGACAACGTCGCAGAAATCGATCTGGCTATTTCCGCGTCAGGCCAATTGACAACCTTTAAACTGACATTTGTGACCGCGCCAGTGTTAAGGTTCACCCCACCTGCATACACCATCAGTCCGTCCTGCAGGAGCTGCCGACGTATTGTGCCATTGAAACCCCCTGCGTCGATCGTCCAGACTCTCAACTTCGAATTCGCATCGACTATTGTTCGCCCGGACAACAACCAGCCTGTCCCGTCCGGTAGCCATTCCAAACCAGGACCACTGTACGAATCCCCGGTGATCGGGGACAAATTGAGATGCCCCGGAACAGAGACCTCAGAGACCGATCCGTCGATAAGTTTTGTCGTCACGATCACAGTTGTTTTTGTGTCAGTCCACGCAACCGACAACTGATCTCCTGCAGCATTAAAGGCGGCTCCTGAAGGCATCGCGAATTGAAGGGACGGGACAGGAATTCGGATGACATCTTCCAATGTCTCCGTCCGATAAATCGTCGATCCCTCGTTGACTTCGCTGGACACGAAATACTTTCCCCCAAAGCTCACGGCCAGGGAATTCAGGTCGATGATTCCTTCCGGGCTCCGTGTTTTCAACAACTGCCCGGTGACTGCATCGTACAGTTTCAATTGCTTTTCGAAGGAACTTCCGTTCTGTGTCAGCGTATAAGTCAGAACTCTGCTGGAGGACAAACTGATCATATCATTGACTGTTGCGGTTCCCTGTTCCGCCGCGATCGTTTGAATCATTTTTCCAGTCTCGAAGGACCAAATCTGCACATTCTTTCTGGGCCCGTCCAGGACGGCAACGGTTTTCCCATCGGGGCTGAGACTGCGTTCTCCGGTGACGATCGGAAATCCCTTCAACTGACCAATAGTTTGCCCGGTCGCCAGATTCCAGCTGGTGAAAGTGTACTTGCCAGCCACGAGGTCCCTGACAACGACAACAGGCGTTCCCGTCGGCGGATACTCAAGTTCGGAGCCTATGGCCAGCGTGATCTCACGCGGTGCCGCCCACGAAATATTGACAGGATCGGACTCCAGCGGAAATCTAACGGGCGATGAACTGTTTGATGTGCCGCCGCCGGCTGCTGCCGCGGTGCCTCCAGTGGCATTGCCGGAATCTGTTGCCTGTGGCGACGTCGAAGAATCTCCGGCCACGGAATCACTGCTGTCCCGTTTCGGGAAGAACAGCACTGCCGCAACGATCAAGGCGACCACACCAACACCGATACCAATGTAGACCGGAGCCTTGCTAGATTTGCCAGCACTCGCCGTACGCCTTGATGCGCCGGGGTTCCCTGAAGAGCCTGACGTTCGGCGACGCGGGGGAAGCGGTTCGGACCATGGATCACTTTCCGCCTCCCGGCTTCTTCGTCCTCCCGCGGGTTTTGGAGGAGCGGACGCTGCTCCACTACCGACCCGAACCTTCTCCCCACAGTCTTTACAGGAGAATGTTCTCCCCGCCATTTCGTCCTTCAGGCGATATTCGCGAGAACATGCGGTACAGGTCGCCACAATTGTCATAACAAACTCCGCGAGAAGCTTATGCGTTGGAACCCAGAATCAGACGTCCACTCAGCAAACGAATAAACAGTTTCTGACTGACTCACGCCAAAGTGGCCACTCGAAACGAAATCCACGCAACTCCAACCAAGGCGCATGCGGGAAGACCAAGCCATTCGCTGTTCAATTCCATTTAGCAAAAGGTGAACATACGATTCCTCCGAGGGAGTCAATCCCGTACGGGCTTTGTAGATGACTGGAGACTAATTGTGAAGCTTCAATTTTCACGGATGCTGTATCTATACGCCGCAGTGGCTGCGATCCTGTTCGTGGGCGGTAAATTTGCCCTTGATCAATACTTCGCCGTGCCAGAGAACGAAGTCGCTCTGCCTGCTCCCGATGAGCTTAACGATCCACGAACCACTACCGAACTAGAAACACTCCGTTTCGGCAAGCTCGATGACGAAGAGATTCATCGTCAATGTGAAACGTTAATGCAGGAATCCGGCTGGACTCACGGGGCTACGTTGTCGGAAATCCTGGCTGCAGGACCTGGCGGACAGGATGCCCAGGTACGTGATGTATTCAACGCCTTTCGAACGAGTCAGGTGGAGCAATACATATACAAAACAAAAGATCCGGAAACAGTCCGACCGGCAGCTCAGGAACTGCTGAAGCTTTGGGCGAACATAGATGTGGATAAGCCGAACCTTGATGTTCTGGATCAAATCGGGAAGTCGGCTCATGAAGCGATCGCAGCGGGATCAACGGATCCACTGATTCACACGATGGCACTGCGGTATCAATTACAGTCGCTGGATGAAGCAGGACTGAAACGCCTCGCCGAGCTGCCGGAGGAACTCACTGCGGCTGGGTATGCTCCAATCTTTCCATTGTTAGTTCAGATCTTCCGTTTTGCCCATATCGATCAAAACGATGCCATGAACCGACGTCTGGTCGTCAAAGAAATTGTTCGGGCCACGGGTCGTTGCATGGATGAGTACTCGTCGAACAAGGAACTGGACCGCGTCAGCTGTTTTAATTTGTACAACGCGGCCGGGATCCTCAATGATGGTGAACGTGAACTACTCTACCGCCACCTGCTGGCCAGCGAAAAAACAAGCCCTTATATCCTGCATCTGATGGCAGGCTTCTATTACAAACAAGTCGCGGGCAATCTCAGAGGGCTGGGGTTTATTGATTCTGTCAAGGAAAGTAACCTGCCTGCAATCAAGGCCGGTGGTTCTGCGGCCTCACTGCATTTCCGCAAGGCATGGCTATTGCGTCCGGACCTGCCCCACGCGGCATGGAACATGACAGCACTCGCGAATGGTAATCGGGCTGCTGAACGATGGTCGCCCCGAAATTGGTTTGAACTGTCATGTCGGGCACAGTTCGATTTCATGCCCTCCTATGAAACGTTTATGTACGCCCTGCTGCCGCGATGGGGCGGCTCCCATGAAGAGTTACTCGCGTTTGGCGAAGAGTGCGCTGCGACCAAAGCTTTCGAAACGGCCGTGCCTTACACGCTGGTTGACTGCATCTCACAAATCGCGAAAGAGACCAGCGGAGGAAAGCCGTGGGAGACTCCCTCGTATGTGAAAATACTGACTGACTTCTGGGCGGCTATGGATCATTGGGGAACGGAAAACAATATCGAACGAACGGCCCTCCAGTGGAAGAATCAGGCCAGTTTTCAGGCGGCTGTGCTCATTCGAAACGACAGATATGCTGAAGCAAAAGCGGCACTTGATAAGATCGACGGTCCTCCATTGATCAAGCCAATGCTCAACATTCTTCAGGATCCGCCGCTTGCGGCATCAAGTGCCTACGCATTGGCGGAACCTGATGCGGCTCCGCTGGTGGAAATCGAAAAGCGATTCGGC
>CAIJTV010001026.1:0-1559 GCA_903823635.1 uncultured Planctomycetaceae bacterium | reverse complement strand
TGCCCTTTGGGCTTTTAGACAGCAGACTTCCTTCCTGATTCAGGATTGAACTGTACAAACGCAGAGGGTGTTCGAACGCAAGTTCGGACACCCTCTTTGCATTTTACAGCATCTCACAGATGCGGCGCATCTGCTCTCTCCTCCAGAGACGCCCGCTCTCTGACGTCGCAATGAATCAATTGACTGCACCAACCTGTTGATCAGATTTCCATTCGAATGCTGGCGAATGCCTGCACCACAAACAGTACGATCCCTAAATCAACAGGCCGTTGAGTCAGTGTTGCTGTTCTTCAACACCGACTCACAACCGCATTGAGTTGTCCAACCGGGACGACTCGCCTGACGCGTTGGTCTCGCTACGTCCGGGTACAAATTGACGCCCTCGCAGATTTCGTTGCGGAAAAACTGACGGAGTTGACTAAAACTGCTCCAGAGACAGCTCAGTGGAGTTCGAGGAAAACCGTGGGGACTTTCTTTTGTGGATAGACTCCTGTCTTGTTCAGCCGAACAGTGATTTCTAAACTCCGTTCGTACAAGACGGTTCGGAAAACCAAGAATGCGTGGTCAAACCGCCATGCAGGATGCTGCAACTTTCGTTTGAAGTTGCCGCTCTCTGCGTTTGACTGGTGTTCAGAATACCCGGGATGTGACCCTTGAGAGCGTTGATCAGTGATATACACGGAAATCTGGAAGCGCTTCAGTCCGTGCTGGCGGATATCCGCAAAAAGGGCATTACCGAAATCTATTGCCTTGGTGACATCGTGGGCTATGGTCCCAATCCGGCCGAGTGCATCGACCTGGTGATGGATCTGGACATGTGCCTTCTGGGTAATCACGATCAGGCGGCCCTCTTTGATCCGGAAGGCTTTAACGCTGGGGCTGAACGAGCGATCTTCTGGACTCGCTCTGTGCTCGAAAAAGGCATCGGGCCCAAGGCGGAGAAGCGCTGGGACTTCCTTGGTGAACTCAGCCGCCGTCATCGGGACGAAGCCACCAATACGATGTACGTGCATGGCTCGGCCCGCAATCCTCTGAACGAGTATGTCTTTCCGGATGACATCTACAATCAGGTGAAGATGGAAAAGATCTTCGCCCTGGTTGAGCAGTACTGCTTCCAGGGACATACTCATATTCCTGGTGTGTTCACTGACACCCTGGAGTTCTTTGCACCTGAAGAGATTGGTTTCAAGTACAAACTCGGCAAGCAAAAGCTGATGGTGAATGTCGGCTCCGTGGGCCAGCCTCGAAACAACGATCCTCGCTCTTCATACGTCACACTGGACGGCGATACGATCGAGTTTCATCGAGTCAGCTACGACCTCGCAAGGACGGTCGACAAGATCTACGCGATCCCCGAGCTCGACAATTTTCTCGGCGACCGACTTCGCGAAGGTCGATAGTGGCCTCTCATCAATGCTCTGATGAATATAGCCGGGATCGAGTTTCGGCTTGTTCAAGGGCACTGAAATGCGGGAACTCGCTGGCGCTTGGTCCGGCCTACGAAATACAACCCCTCAATTCACTGTTGACTGTGCAGTAGCAGCCTGTTGATCTATTGC
>CAIJTV010001025.1:0-8286 GCA_903823635.1 uncultured Planctomycetaceae bacterium | reverse complement strand
CGCCGGTGTCGCTCACTTCAGAAGCTTTGCGGAAATTGTGTCTCGACTGTGGCGCTGATGACGCAGGGCTGGTCTCGATTGACCGTCCTGAGCTCGATGACCAGCGTGCGGACATTATGAGTTTCGCTCCATGGACGAAAACTCTGCTGGCTTTTGTTTGCCGAATGAATCGCGAACCCATTCGCAGCCCTGCAAGGTCAGTCGCCAATCTGGAGTTTCATCACACGGGAGATCACGTGAATGACGTCGCGCGGAGAGTTGTGACGGAGTTGGAAGCTCGAGGCATCAAGGCCGTGAATCCGTCGATGGGCTTTCCGATGGAAATGGACAACTTCCCGGGAAAGATCTGGGTTGTGTCGCACAAGCCGGTGGCTGTTGCGGCGGGTCTGGGGCAGATGGGAATTCATCGCAACGTGATTCATCCTAAGTTTGGCAACTTCATTCTGCTGGGAACGATTTTGATTGGCGAAACTGTTGCCGAAGAATCGAAACCCATTGACTACAACCCTTGTCTGGAATGTCGCCTGTGCGTGGCGGCCTGTCCCGTCGGAGCGATCTCCACCAACGGCGATTTCAATTTCAGTGCCTGCTACACTCATAACTATCGCGAGTTCATGGGTGGCTTCGTTGATCTGACGGAGCAGATTGCGGACAGTGGCAGTCGCACAGAACTGCGAGCGAAAGTCTCCGATGCGGAATCGGCATCGATGTGGCAAAGCCTGTCATTCGGTGCGAATTACAAAGCGGCTTATTGTCTGGCCGTTTGTCCGGCTGGCGAAGACGTGATTGCTCCGTGGCTGGAGAATCGAAAGCAGTTTACCGAGGAAACGCTGAGACCTCTGCAGGACAAGGAGGAAATCGTCTACGCTGTCCCGGGATCTGATGCGGCCGAACATGTTCAACTTCGATTTCCTCATAAGACGCTGCGGCCTGTACGAGGAAACCTCAACGTGCAATCGATCGACAGTTTTCTGAAATATATGTCACTGCAATTTCAGCCGGGACAATCCAAAGGGCTGGATGCTGTCTATCACTTCACATTCACTGGATCTGAAAAGCGAATGGCAACAGTAACCATCCGAGATCAGAAACTACTGGTCGAAGACGGTCACTGCGGCAAAGCTAATCTGCGGATCACCGCCGACGGAAAGACGTGGCTCAAATTCCTGTCCCGCGAAGTGAACCTGGCCTGGGCTCTTGTGACGCTTCGCATTCGTCTGCTCGGGTCTCCCCTGTGGCTGGTTCGTTTCGGCAAGTGCTTTCCGTCGTAGATTGCTGCGGAGCATTTGTGGATACGCCGCAGCAACATCTTCCGCTCAGCGGACGATGTCTGAAAGAAACATTCTGCGAACAAACGAAGCAGACAGATCGCCTGTCAGCCCTGTTCAGCCGAAATAGTACGAGTAATAATCAAAGTGCAGAGGGACAGAGATTTCATTCAGCCATGGGTCCTCAATCACCATCGGTGGCAGAGGGATAGGCTCAGTAAACAAGTCAGGAGGGTAATCGATCCAGATCCACGGATCCTGCATTGGCGGCATGACGATGGTCGGGTCAATTGGATTCGGGCCCTGATCATCACTGATAACATCGGACCTGAGAATGAAGTTAACTCGGCCTGCAGGAATCCCTCGACGCGTTCTCGTCACGGCTCGAATCACGTATTCGCCCTGAGCAAGCCAGATATATTCTGTTGATGTCAAACCGGCCCCAACGGAAAGGGTAAACACGGCATCGCGAGTGCGGGCATCAAAGAATGTCAACTGCACGCCTTCATTCAGGGTCGTGGCCGAGGCAGTGAGGTCAAAGCGAAACAGTTGTGACTTGTGGGTGACCAGCCTGGAATAGTCGCTTTGGTTCCCCGTGACACTTCCTCGGAACAGTTCCTTCATGCTGGCGGCTTCAGTCGCAAGATCCACGGTTAGTGCATAATTGCCGGAGGTGACCGTTGAGTTCGGAGCATGAAGAATTGCCACAACATAATCGGCATTCCTCACCGGATTGGTAATCTGCACCGAGAACCCTTTGCCGGCTTTCTCGAGCACTCGCGCGGCCACTCGATCACCATTACTGTTCATGACGATCACGTTTGGGGAAATTGGCGTTTGCCCCAACGGATTCAGGTCAATATTGAGCAACCGACTGGCAGTCGATGGTGTGCGGAATCGATAGAGGTCACGATCAGCCGCCTGACTGAGAGAAGCAATCGCTTCATAACGCGTCCCCGCCAGAAATCCCGGAACTGTTTCGAGTCTGGTTGCAGACGGCAGCGTGTCATTGGTTCGAAACTCGTTACTGACAAGGCCGTTGGAGAACAATCGATCCACGGACACATAGTCGACGATCGCATCGTCCTCGTCCGACGCATCAGCATCGAATTGCGGAGGGATGATTGAAGGCTGCTGTGATGGAGCCCGATAATCCAGTTCGAGCTGATAATCACCCACAGCAAAGACATCACCAGAGTTTCTGGCGACCCGCACAAAATAGTCCTGGGCCTGCTGCAGCGAAGACAACGTAATCTGCAGATTATTCTCGAGGATGCTGTCCGCTTTGACGTCAGCGATCCTGTTGCCACGGTTGTCAAAAACTTCCAGAGTGGCTTTCAACAAGCTGATTCCGGCGGCCTGAAGTCTGACATTGACCTGGTTTCGACCGGCCACAGGACGAAAACGATAGAAGTCAACATCCGTCATAGAATTCAGGCTGCCTCGAATGGCATGAGGAGTTGAGCCTGAAAAGCCAGGGGCGTAGACAAGCGGAGTTGCGGTGGCACGAGTACCGTTCGAAGTCTTCTCGTAAACATCCTGCCGGACACCATAGACCGCTCGGATCGAGTTGATATCCGTGGCTGTCAGCTGACCTCGTGGCCCCTGATAATTCGTGAACATCACGGTTCCTCGAACTGCGTTGTCCGCTACGCCGAGAGAGTTTCCGGCTTCATGAAGCAGGACCGTGAATAATTCAACGGCAGGTCCTTTTGCGTTGGCACCGGGCACTTCGATCGGCGCAGCAGCATTCCAGTTGCCCAGAAACCAGTTCGCCTGGGTATTCAGGAAAACATCTCCAGACCAAGTTCCGGCTGTCTGCTGATACGGTAAGGCACTGGCCAGTACACCCGGCTGCGGAAACGCGCCGATTCGAATTTCACCGAAACGGGGATCATTGACGGACAAACCAACGGTTCCAAAAGTATCGCCGCGGTCCGGAGTCAGGCCGATATTGATATTGGCCTGAACGGCCCAAGTCTGAAATGCTCGCAAAACCGTTTCCTGCCAGACTTTTCGATCTGCCACCTGGTCCAGCACTTCTCTTAACGAGTTACCATAAGCTCCGATTGAGGTGTCATCGGTTGGAAAACTGACGGACAGATTTCGAGCATCCGGCCAGGCCACTCCGAACGTCGCCGGCAGTGTGCGGGATTCAAGAACTTCGCTGGTGAATCTGCCCGTTTGGTGAACTCTGCTTCTGCGTCGATAATGTTTTGAAATTGATAATATGAGTGGTCTATTTCCTGTAAGCAGTTGTAAGTTCAAAGTGTTTGACAATGACATCAAATTCGGGATAAGTTCGTAGTGATTCAAGATCCGGATCAGTTAACAGCAACTGGCCTCCGTACCCTCTTTCGACAGCCTCAGCCAGATAGTGGATTGCCTGCGGTTTCAGTTGAGAGTCAGCCTCCAGACATAATGCAGAGGCACAAGCCATTTGATAGAGCGACTCGGTCGTCGTCGGCACAGGCAGAGAAGACAGACGTTGCAGATCCCGTTTTACTTCATCAACCTTTCCTGCTCGGGCCAACAAAACGGCACGTCCGGCCAGCGCTTTCTGAAACTCCGGAGACTTCTCCAGCAGCCGGTCCAACGCTGTGATCGCCTCTTCCGGTCGATTCAGGTACTCGGACAAAACGTGTGCCATGGATTGCAGAACAGTTGAGTTTACTCCGAACAAAGTGTCTGCCGCCTGCAGGTCCTGATGGGCTCGTTCCGGATCATCGGGAAGTCTTGCGAGGGCGACCGAAACCCAGTCTTCAACGGATGCGGGACGCTGGTTCATTGCGGCCTGAAAATCAGTTTGTGAGGCCTTGAGACGCCCCATTTGTCGCAGGACTCTCGAACGAATAAGGCGAACTCGGGGAGAGTCGGGAGAAAGCTCCACCGCGCGATCCAGATCAAGTAGTGCGGCTTCGACATTACCAACGGCGAGCAATGCAGCATGACGATTGATGTAAGCCGCCAGCAGAGATGGCTCTCGCTGAATCGACTCCGAAAAATCATCAATTGCTTCCTGAAAGGCCGAGTGTCTCAGGTGCGCCAATCCACGATTCAGGTAGACATAGGCCGCTGTCTCAGGATTCTGGAGAGCCATCGAGAAAGAGTTAATCGCTTGCCTCGAATCATTGAGTTCAAGATGTGCGCGAGCTTTAGCGATCCAATAAATCAGGCTCAATGACTCAGGAGGTCTCGTCTGCTCCAGAAGATTCACGGCCAGATCCGGACGTGACTGGAACAGGTGGCTCATCGCAAGTAAGGTTCGATCCGCCGCCGTTTCCGGCCAAATCTTAACTACATTCAGATTCTCCGGAGACAGGTTTTCAGCACGAATCTGACCGCGACCAGCATGACTGGCACCTGCCAGACCGGTCTGTGCAGTAAACAAGTGCCTTTTCTCGGGCTCAAGTTGGCTCAGAATTGTTTCCAAAAGGGCGTGTCGAGTTGCCGGGTTTTCAGATCCCTGATGGGTTGCACCAGGGATCCGCTGATAGTGGGCCACGATAAATGCGAGAGCCAGCAACCGCTCTTCGACCCACTGGGTTTCATCAGGTGTCAAGAGAGTTTGGAATCGCTCCCGGTTGTTCACTTCTGAATCGGACATTGCTTCTGTCGGGCGGATCCCGAGACTCTGCAGGGACAGGTGAATCGGCTGCAGACGATCTCCCTCATCGTTTTGTCCAATCCACGCCTCCGCAATTAAAAATCGCGAGAATGTCTTATCTGAAGAATCTGCAAAGGACTTCAGAGATTCAATCGCAGCCAGTCTTTCCGCCCCCCTGCGATAGCTGGCCATCACCCAAACAAGAGCTGCAATGAGCACACACGAGAGGACCCCGACCGAGCCTGCAGAGTACACGCGGGGGTATCTGCGGAACAGTTTAGGAAGACGACTTCCGGTCCATGATTCGCAAGCATATTTCAGCGGGCGCGATGCGGCCTGAAGTTCAAGATCCTCCAGTAATTCTGAACCGGAGGCATAACGATCTGCAGAACGGCCTGCGAGACATCGGTCAATGATTCGACGGACACCTTCATCCACGGCAGCCGCGTTCCGATATTCCGGAGCCTTCTGACGATTCTGCACAGCCAAAAGCAGATCCGCTTCCGTTGAAGTCGCTGGCCCGACGAATGGGAGTCGGCCCTCAATGATCTCGAACATCAGCAACCCGAGCGAATAAATGTCGGATTGAGGTAGAGCCGGACCGGGCTTGCGGGTAGCGAGAACGGAAAGTTGTTCGGGAGCCATATACGACAAAGTGCCACCGGACCAATGACGCGGACCATCATCAATAGCCTGGGACAGGTTGAAGTCGATCAGTGCTGGTTCGCCATCGTTTCGGATCAGCACGTTGGCCGGCTTAAGATCACCGTGGACTATGCCACGCTGATGCGCGTGTGCTAAGGCACTGGCCAGTCGTCGAAAAATCCAGAGCGTAAACTCGCGAAAATCAAGGCTCGATAGCTGGCTCAATGGTTCCGCACCCGCCTCGTGCCATTTTTGCAGACTCTCAAGATCTCCTTCGGTTGTTGCTTGCGAAGTTTCCCTGGACGACAGACTACTGCGGACTGTTACACGTTGCTGCGCAGTATGGACGGTCTCGATAAGACTTCGCCCTGATCGAGCCAGTGAGTCAGAGGTTCGCTTCAGCCAATCGGCGAGAGTTGCCGGTCCACTGTAAGGCATGCATAACAGCCATCGTCCATCCGCGTAGTGATACGAATACAGCGGCACAATCCCGGTATGTTGCAGGCGTGCAAGATGGGCAGGTTCTCGCAAAGCACGATTGACAACTTTCAGAGCTACGTAACGACAACCAAGCGACAACTGGCGAGCCAGATAGACGCGACTGAATGAACCGCTGCCAAGCAAAGCAACGAGTTCAAAATCTCCCATCCGCAAAACGTCTGCTCTCTCTCCGTCAACAGTATTGCGAGGGGACTCAATGACTGAGGTGATATTCTGCCGGAATTCAGCGGAGCTCGACCAGTCCCCCGATTCCGGACGCGTCGCCAGAAGCTCCCGATACCAGGTTTGAGCAGCCACGGTACTCATCCCCGACCAACGGTCTGGCGGACACGCAAGTCCACGACTCCTTCTGGCACGGAAGTCTTCATAGCAAACCAACGCCATTCTTTCCCCGTCGGCAAAAACCTCGGGGAATCGTTCGGAGTACGACTCCAGGCTGACCGGAACCCCGGCCGCATATCGGCGCCCGATATCCGCCCTGATCAACTCAAGAATGAGTTCCTGATTCTCAGTGGCTCCCGCAGCAGACACAACTTTTTGTATCAAACGATCATCACTCGCGGACCAGTTCTGTTCAAACGTGTCGAGAGTTTCATCAATCATCAAGTTATGTTCGGATGAGTACTTCATAAGGCTACCGCAGAGAACAGCAGGATTCTCGTGGAGAGAAGATGCCTCCGGTTGGAGGCCAGAAGAAACCTCGCCTCCGCCATGATTCTTTACAAGAAACTCATCTTCTTCAGAATCGCTGCACCGGCTGCGTTTCGTATCAGTCCTGCCCCGCCTCCCCCAGTTCAGCCGCCAGTTTCTCGCGAATCCGCTGGAGAGTTCGCTCCACCGTTCGGCAACTGTTCTGCAGGCAATCCGCTATATCCACGACACTGAAACCCTGAACTCGAAGCTCCACGATTTTCTGTTCGTTCGGGCGAAGCCCTTCGATTGATTCGCGAAGTGAGGACTCGAATTGCTCTGCCGAGACATCAGCCTCGATTGATTCCTGAGCGGAGTGATGTTCTGCAGAATCATCCAGGGACAATGTCGCGACACTTTTTCTACGAGTCGCTTTGCGGCGAATTTTGTGGATAGCAATGACAGCCAGCAAACTCCATAACGATTGTCCCTCCGGAGCTGTGTAAGCCCCGGAGTTCACGCCACGGAACAGGCTCCGAAATGCACTCTGAACAATATCGTCCGCCTCGTGAGTTCGCCTGATCGCTGACGACATCTGACGGTCAGCAAGAACTCGCAATCGCGTCGAGTAGCGCTGATAAAGTTCTGTCGCTGCAGCATCATCTCCGGACTGGATCCGTACGACGAGCGTCTCATCGGAGACATCAGACATATTTAAACTGTTCAAGTTAAGACTGTTGAAAGACGGGGCATGCACGCAAACCATTTCTAAATCTCAACGCAAACGGGGCGATGAAAACAGGGCTGTAAAAAATCAGATAATGGAGTCCAGTTGTCTGATAGTAATTCTCCATCGACGAATGCAAATCGCTTTTCGGGAAAGAAGGCCATGCCTTCGACTGAGGCACCCCTTCTATGCCTGTGATGAAGGAAATTCAAGAAGAGTCATCTTTGGAATGAGTGAAATTCTGGAGAGCAATCTGATTGTGCCCGGGGCTTCTGAAATCTCTGTTTTTTCTGGCGGCTCACTCTTTGAGTTCGGCCTTTTCTTGTCATGGCCCCGGCAAGCACGTTTCGCATCATGAGAGTCAACTAACGGATGAACGTTTTGCCGGGCCATCTCACTTTGTGGGTATCTCTCAATGATTATACGTACAGGAACAAACAGGATTAAGTTATGAAGAAGCTCATAGGATTCGGGATTAGATCAATCATTGGCATCGCTGTCGCTGGTCTCTGCAGCGGCAGCGCCTGGGCGAACAACGTGGGGGCCAGAGTTGAGGGCGCTTTACTCGTGGTCGCTGGTGACAATGCTGGAAACCAGATCTCGATTGCTCGCACCGCAGCAGGCAATGTTGTGGTCTCCGGGCAAAATGGCACTTTGGTTAATGGGCGGGCCAGCGTCAGCTTTGCACGTCTGCGATTGAATGCCGCTGAGATTAGAATGGGCGGAGGAAACGACGTTGTCACTCTGAATGGGCTGCAGATCGCAAATGATCTCTATGTCGACCTCGGTGCAGGCGCAGATCGCCTGACGACTCCCGCTGCGGGTCAGGTGGTGGTGGGAGGAAATGTCGCAATCGAAGGTGGTGCAGGCAACGATATTGTGCGAACCGAGGGAATGATCGTCGGTCT
>CAIJTV010001024.1:0-10310 GCA_903823635.1 uncultured Planctomycetaceae bacterium | reverse complement strand
GGGCGTGAGTCCGGATGATGTGGCCAGCCACAAAAAGTTCTCTGACAAGTTCAGCTTGAACTTTCCCCTGCTGGCCGACGCCGATCATGCTCTGGCCGAAAAGTTCGGCGCATGGCGCGAAAAGAATATGTACGGGAAGGTATCCATGGGCGTTCAGCGATCAACCTTCCTGATTGATGCGGAGGGGAAAATCGCGAAGGTCTGGAAGAAGGTGTCCGTCGACGGCCACGACGAACAGGTCATCGAAGCGTTGAAAGAACTGGCCTCGTAATTGACCGTAGATTCAACGAAAGGGCCGCTTCGATGTGTTTCGCATCAGCGGCCCGTTGTTTTGGTTTCAGCGTTGTGCTGGGTGTTGTGCTTGGTTTCGGCGTATCAGACGATCGGCCTGTCAGACCTCGTCGATATGAACGCCTGGAGGCATTGGTGGCAGGGCGACGATTTCGGCCTCCCGCGTTTCCGTGTCATAGATGGCGACAGTCGGTTTGCGGAACATCCATCCGCCCACTTCGCCCGGATTCAGAAACATGCGACCGTTTCGATCCTTAACGCAGCTCGGTCGGTGGGTATGGGCAAAGATCACAACGTCAGCGTCGCCCAGGCAGTCACGCATAGAATCCAGATGATGAGCCATCAGGAAGCGAACTCCATCGCGTGACTTCCAGCACATCGGAGCATAGCCCAGGGTTCCGACGATTTTCATGCCGCCGGCAATCCCGGTCTGATTGCCATCGTTGTCGCCGTAGCAGGCAATCACGTGGCAAGTCAGCTTGCGCATGCAGGGCACGACCAGCGGAGAGACAAAATCTCCGGCCAGCAATACAGCCTTGCACTCGAGGGCATTAAATAGTCTGATCGCGTGCCGCAAATTATCCACGTTGTCGTGAATGTCGGCCAGAATTCCAATCTTCATGATGATCTGCTACTTCTCGGCTGGAGCATCGCCCGCTGGTGGCTCTGTGGGTACTGGATTGTCAGTTGAGGTGGCAGCAGGATCGGTTTCCGCTGGCTTGGGAGATTCCGCTGCAGGCGTTTCAGACTTCGATTCGGCAGGAGTGGCAGGCTCGGAGGCCGGCTTGTCGGCCTCAGGCTTTTCTGCCGTTGGCTCCGCGGGTTTTGGTTCTGCAGGTGTTGGCTCGCTCGGTTTCTCGGGCGAAGCTGGATTCTCTGCCGGAGGAGCTTCCGCAGGAACTGCAGCGGCACCTAATCGAGTTAGCATCCATTGAGCGCGGACACGATCAGGACTCTTGTCGGCATCCGCTTCTTTTAGAGCAATCGCCGCACTTTTGAGATCGCCCAGAGTAATCAACGCCTCAGCTTCATTGATCAGTGACGCATAGAACGACTTCTCATCCGGGTATTGTCGACGGTAACTTCTTAATGTTGCCACCGCTGCCCCCATGTCATTGCGCGACACCTGGCTCATGGAAGTCCAGTACAACGTATCACCCACGGCGCTCCGCTGAACATCGAGAATGGTCTTGGGAAGCACGAAAGGGACGACGGCGGCTTTCTTGTCGTCGATTGGGACCTCCAGTTCAATTTTTTCCTGCATGCAGGCGATGCGAATTCCCTGCAGGTCCTGAATCATTTCAATGTCAAAGTTGCCCATAATCTGCTGAACACGAGTTGTCAGCAGGCCACGTGATGGTTTTCCAAACAAATCATCACTGCGTTCCAGGAGTTTTTCGAGGGCCAGCATTTTGGCCTCCATTTTTTTCTCCAGCGTCAGTTCAGCTTCGTTCACAGTGGGGTCAGCCAGGAGGTTTCCGATGTTCAGCGATTCTCGTTCGAACGGACTGTCGAGCGGACGCATCAGCAGTGTGTACGCCTGCTTTTGTTCTTCACTCAGGGCCGCGGCCGCTGCGATTCGTTGTTCAGGAACGCTCCAGACCTTCAATGCTTCAGGCTTCCAGACGGAGCCAACGACAGCGCATAAGCGGTCTTTGAGCGGGCGAATTTCACTGGTACCACCAACCAGTTCTTCGTACAGAATGGCGGAGTCGGATGCTTCAAGTCGCTCCTGCAGAATCAGCATTCTTGGTGCAAACGCTGAAGGGTGACAGACAACGAAGGCCGAGCCTGTCTTCCACCGATCCAGATTCGAAATGGCGTCCAGTCCTGCGGGGTCAGTAACAATAGCTCCGGCATCTCCGGGCTTCGGAACAGCGGTCGCACGCAGCGGATCAAACAGCAGCAGTCGATCTTCAACCACGACTCCGATCAGCAGATCAGCAGCCAATCCGATGTCAGGAGAAGCCGGATCTCCGGGCGTCGCTGCCTGGAGTACAATCGAATCCAGCGACCGTTGACGAAGGGCCTCAGCGAAAGCCCAGACTCGATCATCAACACTTCCGATGCCCGTCAGCATTGCCTCATAGAGACCCACCGGAATTCGCGTCGAGTCGGCTTGCAGCAATGACATGTTCCGCATCAAATGGCGGAATAGAGCGACAATGCGTTCCTGCTCACTGGCTTGCCCGGAGGTGTTCATGGAGTCAGCCTGTTTCCAGACTGATTCTGTCAGTTCTTTCATCAGCAGGCAGTCGCGAATGTAAACAATATCGTTCTCTGTGTATCGCACCGCAGTTGCGGTTCTCAAGGCGGCAGGCGATAGCGCGGCAGAGTTTTGTTCGCTGATCTTGATCTTTTCGACGTCGCTTTCAGCACTGGTGGCCAGCCAGGAATTCAGGGAATTCACGACCATCTCGCGACGAGTCTGAGTCGCCATGGTTTCAGGCTGAATTCTTTGAATTGCAGAGCTTAGCCTGCGACGAGACTCTTCTTCGGTATTCACCTGCTGCTGTGCAGGATCTTCGACTTTCACTGGAGCCGGAGTTTCGCCACATCCCGTCAAGCCACCCACCAGCAGTAATGTGCTGAGCAGTCCAGGAACAAGCCGGAATCGAAGAGCAGAACGGCAGGAGTCCGCCAGCAGGAGATGACTCAGAAACAAGGAACACCTCGAAATATTCAGGACAACGACAGGACCGTCACAATTGCAGAAATATCACACAATCCACGTTCAGATTGCAGCCGCATCAGTTCTCAAAGGCCAGCACCGTTTCGCGAAGAATTGTTAACTGTCTTAACATGGCTTCCAAACGATCGAGCACAACCATGTTCGGACCATCACTGAGTCCCTTGTCCGGATCCGGGTGAGTTTCCATAAAGACCGCATCACAACCGACGGCCACCGCAGCACGAGACAGCACTGAAACCATCTCACGCTGACCACCCGTTGTGGCTCCTCCGGGTAACTGGACACTGTGAGTCGCATCATAAACCACCGGCACTCCGAAGGATTTCATGATGGGCACGCAGCGAAAATCGTTCACAAGCCGACCGTAACCAAAGGTTGAACCGCGTTCAGACAGCATCACACTGTTCAGACCACGCGCTCGGCACTTCTTTACGGCGTGAATCGTGTCTTCGGGGGCAACAAACTGCGGTTTCTTGACGTTAACGCAGATATTTCTGGCCACGGCGGCATCTGCGGCGGCCACAATCAGGTCGGTTTGCCGAGCCAAAAAGGCGGGAATCTGCAGGATTGAGCAAACTTCAGCACACGGAGCTGCCTGAGCCGCCTCATGAATGTCTGTAGTCGTAGGCAGCCCGGTTTTCTGGCGAACCAGTTCCAGCATTCGGAGTCCTTCTTCCAGACCCGGACCGCGATAACTGTCGACGCTGGTGCGGTTCGCTTTGTCAAAACTGGATTTAAAGACGATCTGGAGATTCAGGCGATCACGCATTTCGGCCAGTCTTCCGGCGACCTGCAGAACCAGTTCTTCAGACTCCATGACGCAGGGACCAAGAATAAACAGCAATGGCTGACCGTCGCCAACCTTGTAGTTTTCAATGGAAACAAGATTCTTCGTCACAAAATCGCCTTCCGGGGTGGCAGCTCAGGTGACGCTGGCACGAAAGGCCCTTTTGCGTCGGTTTTAAGCAGTGTACCGAGTCCACGAAATCCGCATAATCGATCTGTTGTCTCTTTTTCATTTGCGACTACAAGCGATCAAACGGTCGAATCGACTTGCGAAATGGCACTTCATAGCTAAACTTCGCCTCCCGCAGCCGGTTTTTGAAACGGGCTGCGGTCATGGTTCGGCTTCATGCCGTCCGTGAGCACGGATTGAATCCGGGCACTCGTAGCTCAATTGGATAGAGCATCGGTCTACGGAACCGAAGGTTGCTAGTTCGAACCTAGCCGGGTGCATTTTTTCTGCCAGGATGGCGGCGACAGTTACATTCGTTCTCGATGACGAACGGGGGTGGGTCGTGGCTGAGAGCGTTTCAACAGCTTGCCCGCACTGTGATGCGAAGCTTAAGGTAAAGCCGGAAAAGTTGGGCGGCATCGCCCACTGCCCAAGTTGCCAGCGTCTGATTTGCCTGGCGGCTGAAATTTCCCTTCCTGCGAATCCCTCTGAGCGACCGTCGGGAAATTCCGATCTGCTTGCCACAGAGCAGCAGAAGGTACTGGCTCGTTCGCTCGGTTGTCAGTTTCATGATTCGATTACTCGGTGTGAAATCAGTGAACTGATCGAGATCGCCGAAGAGAACCAGCGGGCCGCACAATGGTCTGCGATTCAGCCGAAGCAGCATCGCGATGAAGCTTCCGGGACCTCCGCTCCCGCTAACTTTTCTGGCAAAGAGGCTGCCGAAGATCCGCGAATTTCTCAGGCAACACCACGTCAGATTGTCGACAGCCTCGATGATCGCGGCAAGTGTGCTGTGTTGATCACAGTTCCGATCGATCGGATTAAGTCCTTCAACGATATGGATGGCCTTCCGTTTGCGATCGCTTCCAGCGAAGCCATGTCCAGCGAAGATACAGCCCATTTTCTAATGAGCGTTGCCGTCCACCTCTACAAACATCTGGGTTTGCAGTCGACCGCGAATTGAATCGGGAGTTCATACAACTTTCCACCCGAGTTGCATCGACCGGTTTTTGGTTCCGTCCACCAACGCCGTCGTCTTATTGGCCGCGTTATTCACAAGCTACGAAGCTGGATTCTCCTACGAATCGACGAACGGCAAGCGTCAGGATGAGACGCCACCAACAGATGGCATCGCATGATGTTTCGGTCCGCGTCTCCTGTTCAAAACCGGACTCGTTGCATACCGTAACCAGAAGTTAATCCGCGCGGCAGGAGGCCGTCGGCTTTCGTACTCCCACTATTCGCTGAATGAGATCACGCCTTATGACGATCGGCTCACTCTTTCCATCCCGCACTTCGATGCTTGTGACGCTGGCGACTTTGCTCTCCGTCGCGACACTGTTTGTTATTACTGCAAATGCTCAGGATCATCCGGATCGAATCGCGAAACCTGACGTACCCCAAGGAAAAGTCACCTCGGGACAGTTTTCCGAAAGCCAGATCTTCCCCGGCACGCGGCGCGATTACAGCGTCTATGTGCCTGCGCAGTATCGTGAAGATCAGCCAGCCAATCTGATGGTCTTTATGGACGGTGCCGGGTATTCCAAACTGGATGGTGCGTTTCGAGTTCCCATCGTGTTTGACAATCTGATTCATCAAAAGGCGATGCCCGTGACGATCGCCGTTTTCGTCAATCCCGGCACCATCGCCGCAACAAAGCCCGGTGCAGCAGACCGTAGCAATCGTTCGTTCGAATACGATTCGATGGGCGACCGCTATTCGAAGTGTCTGATCGATGAATTCCTTCCCGTTGCGTTGAAGGGAATGAATGTCTCACAGGATCCGGCCAATCGAGCCGTCGGCGGAATTTCCTCCGGAGCCATCTGTGCCTTTACCGTTGCGTGGGAACGTCCCGATCAGTTCGGGAAGGTGCTGAGTCACATCGGCAGCTATACGAATATTCGTGGCGGCTGGGCTTATCCCGGACTTGTGCGCAAAACGAAAGATAAGCGGAAGCCAATCAAGGTTTATCTGCAGGAAGGCAAGGACGATGTCAACAACCTGCATGGCAGTTGGCCGCTCGGAAACCAGGACCTCGCTGCCGCGCTGCAGTTCGCGGGTTACCAGTACAAGTTTGTGATGACCGAAGGCGGACACAGCGGCCAGTGGGCCGGTGAAATTCTGCCGGATGCTCTGCGATGGTTGTGGGCGGCTGATGCCGAATCAACCAACATCCCTGTTGTCGAGACGAAGCCTGAATGGACGCCGCATCCCGATGCGGTCGTCAAAGAAGGAGTTCCTCAGGGAAAAGTCGAAGAGATGACTCCGTGGGAATCCAAAGTCTTCGAAGGAACGACTCGCAAATGGGCCATCTATGTGCCGGCTCAGTATCAGAAAGAACAGCCCGCTGCTCTGATGATTTTTCAGGATGGCGAAGGCATGCGAAACGTCAAAGGACGCTGGCGAGTTCCCGTGGTCTTTGACAATCTGATCGCTCGCGGTGACATGCCTCCGACGATTGCCGTGTTCCTAAATCCGGGGCACGATAAATCGAAACCGATGAAGGATAACAAGGCCTCGAATCGTAGTTTCGAATATGACGGACTCGGCGACCGCTACGCACGTTTTCTGCTGGAAGAAATCATCCCGGAAGTCAAAAAGCAGTACAACATTTCTGATGATCCCGAAATGCGTGCCATTGGTGGTTCCAGCTCGGGAGCAATTTGTGCATTCACCGTCGCTTGGGAACGCACTGAAGCGTTCCGAAAGGTGTACTCCAGCGTTGGCAGCTTTACGAATCTGCGAGGCGGCAACGTCTATCCGTCGCTGGTGCGAAAGACAGAACCAAAGCCTGTTCGCGTTTACATGGCGGACACCAGCGGAGACATCGACAATCCATTTGGAAGCTGGCCGTGGTCCAATCAGCTCATGGCGTCTGCTCTGAAGTATATGGGATATGATGTTCGTTTTGACTGGGCCGAAGGATACGCTCATAACGCGGACTTTGGCGGTGCTCACTTCCCAGACGCAATGAAATGGTTGTGGCGAAAAGAGAAGCATCAGCCAGTGCTCGATACAAAAGGAGATCTGGGCGGTGACCTAACGCTGCTCAAGTTGTTGATCCCTGATCAGTCGTGGGAAGTCGTTGCTGAGGGACTCGGCTTCGCTGATGCACTGTGTACTGACGCCGAAGGCAATCTGTATTTCTGTGACATGAAGGCTCCCGGGATTTATCGCATCAGTGCTGCTGATGGGACGCGAGTCGAGATTGCCAAAGAATCTGTCAGCGGTCTGGAGTTTGGTCCGGATGGTTTGCTCTATGCCTGCCAGGGTTCGCAGAAGCGAATCATTTCGATCGATTTGAAGTCCGGAGAGATTAAAGCCGTCGCCAGCAATGTGGCACCCAATGATCTGGCGATTACCAGTGATGGTTTCCTGTTCTTCACAGAAACCGGTGCTCAGCAGGTGACTCGGATCAATCTGAAATCTGGTGAAGTGTCTGCCGCAGATGTCGGGATCAGTCGCCCCAATGGCATTGCCGTATCCAACGATGGCGGCACATTATCGGTTTCCGATTACGGTGGAGAATTCACGTGGACGTTCCGGATCAATGCCGACGGATCTCTGGATGCGAAGATGCCAACGATGCTGATGCGCCTCGCGATTGATCCCAAGGGCGAGTTCCGATTCAACGAAGCTCCGCCGTACGTGACGGCTTCAAAGGGCGATGGAATGGCGGTCGACAGCATCGGCCGCTGGTATGTCACGAGTTCGCTTGGTGTCCAAATTTTCGATCCGACTGGAAGACCATGTGGCGTTCTGCCAACGGTCGACATCACTCAGCCACTGACGACCTGCATCCTCGCTGGGTCTGACTTTAGCACGTTGTATGTCGCTAACGGCACCAAACTGTTCAAGCGAAAGCTGACGGTCAAGTAAAGTCGGCTGCGTTCAGGCGTGTGCTGATCACTGTCGGTGTGCCATGATTGTTTTGCCGGTAGGATGGGCATTCTTGCCCGTCAAAACTCGGTCGGACAAGAATGTCCAACCTACAACTTTGGGTTCAACTCAAAGATCTTGCTGGGAGCGGGACGGCGTAAGCCATCCCGCTTTTATGCGTTTTTTTGAGTTCCATCACCGGACAGCTTGCGCCGAGACGCTTCAAAGTGCAGAGGCTCCAGAAATCAGCGGCGAGCGCTCAGAGTCTTCATTAAGGGCCTCAAAATCGCCGAAAACATGTCGAAACAACTATTGTCTGGACGCCTGTATGGTTTGCGTCTACCATAGAGGGGTTTAATCGCGATCTCTCCCCACCCTGTTTGCCTCGAGATCGCGATGGCCTCCGCTGAATTTTTGCAATCGATGCATTCGGGACCTTTTCGGTGAGCAACGCTCCTAACCTTTCCACTGACAAACGCCTGGCGAATCCGGGGCAGCTGACGTCCGTTTATGTTTTGCTGTTTATCGCCGCCATTCTGATCTTCTTCCTGATCCGGTTCTACGGAGAAGGATTGACCAGCCTGCCCGTCGCAGAAACGGCTGCTGCGACCTCCGCTGCGGCATCGGCCGCGCCGTCGAAGGCCTCGCATTTACTTCCTCAGGTGTTGGTGGCATTGATCACGATCATCACCACCGCTCGAATTCTCGGAGCGATCTGTCTTCGTTTAGGGCAACCCCGAGTAATCGGAGAAGTCTGTGCCGGGATTGCGCTTGGGCCGTCGTTGCTCGGTCGAGTTTCCCCCGATGTCATGGCCTCTTTGTTTCCGTCTTCTGTCTCGCCTGTGCTTGGGATTCTGGCGCAGATCGGCGTGATCCTGTACATGTTTCTGATCGGACTGGAACTGAACTCCGGACTGCTGAAATCGAAAGCTCACGTGACCGTTGCGATCTCGCACGCCAGCATCGTGGCTCCATTTCTGCTGGGATCGTTTCTCGCCCTGTTCGTCTTTGAAAAGTACGCTCCGGCTGGCGTTTCATTTACCAGCTTCGCTTTGTTCCTGGGCGTCGCGATGTCGATTACCGCCTTTCCGGTGCTGGCTCGTATTCTGACAGATCTACAGCTGAACCAAACGGAACTGGGAGTCATCGCGCTCAGTTGCGCAGCGGCGGATGATGTCACGGCGTGGTGCCTGCTGGCATTTGTTGTCGGTGTGACTCAGGCCGACCTCTACGGAGCCATCGTGACTATCGTACTGACCGGTGCCTATATCGGACTGATGTTTGGTGTATCGCGTCCGTTGCTGAATCGGCTGCTTCCGGATTCAAAGGAATCTGAACTGCCCGTTAGCGTCACGGCCTGGGTTCTGATCGCGGTTTTAGCCTCTGCACTGATCACGGAAGCGATTGGCATCCACGCCATTTTCGGTGCCTTTCTGCTGGGAGCAGTGATTCCCCACGACAGTCTGCTAGCTCGATCATTCCGCAACAAGCTGGAAGATGTTGTCTCGATTCTGCTGCTGCCAGCATTCTTCGCTTATACGGGAACGCGAACGCAAATCGGGCTACTTTCGGAATGGCCGGACTGGTGGTTCTGCCTGTTGATTATCATCGTCGCGACCGTTGGAAAGTTCGGAGGCACGTTTGTTGCGGCGAAGTTCACCGGACTGGATTCCCGCACCTCGGCTTCGCTCGGCATTCTGATGAATACTCGCGGGCTGATGGAACTTATCGTCTTGAACATCGGCCTGGATCTGGGAGTTATCTCACCGACGTTGTTTGCGATGATGGTTCTGATGGCCCTGGCGACAACCATTGCCACGACTCCGATTCTGCGACGGCTGCTGCCGACGACGTCATCAGCGTCGGCGTCCATCTGACACATGCGGAAGGTTTTAGTCGCGGATGATGGTCGAAGTGGATGCTTCATTTCAAAACGCCCGCCAACACTGTGGCGGGCGTTTCTGTTTGGCTCTCAGCTTCTCTGGCTCACCCAAGACTTTGGACAGCTTGCAGCCCGCTGCGGCTTTCCTCCTTCAGCTGCCAGCTTCTGAGCCACGCGCCATCAAATCCCGAGCCGCTCGATGATTCTTGAAGCGATGAGCTGACTTGCGCGCCGTCGATGAATGACTGTCAATCCGCTGAGGCTGACCGGCGACGACACTGAAGAGTTTGCCGAAGTCCTTCACAAGGCCACACCAGATCTCCGCCGAGACTCCCTGTCGCGCGAATAGCGGAGCGAACTTCATCGGCGTGGTACTGACTTTGTCTGATCGTACCTGTCGTGCGGTCGAGTCAGGCAATTGCAAATACTCCGCCGTCGACATCGGTAAGAAACCCTCATTGCAGACTCGTTAACGGTTCTTGCAGTTCGCTTGGCGAGTCTTGCACAACAAGTGTAAACGGCGGCGAGAAATCGTGGCGCTTGGCGGGCGAAAAGTGCAGCGCCCTGCCTGAGGGAATGACTCGCTGGAGCGTGGCTGGCAGCTCACT
>CAIJTV010001023.1:0-5241 GCA_903823635.1 uncultured Planctomycetaceae bacterium | reverse complement strand
CTTCTGGGAGAACTCCTCATGGCGGCCGGCGATGAGGCTGGAGCCATTGATGTTTTCACTCCAGCAGCGACGCAGAAGCCTGAGCTCCGTTTAGATTTGGCTCGACTCAAACTTCGTAACGGACAGATCGAAGAAGGTAATCAACTTGTGGAAACTCTGGTGTCCGAAGCCAAGGTAAAGCTGGCAGAGCAACCAGATGACGTGGCCGCAAATGCAAGGCTCGCCCGCGCGTTGCTTGTGGCAGGGCGATCTTCTGAAGTGAAGACTCAGCTGGCCCGGTTTGCTGTTTCCCCCGAGACCAGTGCCATCCCTGAACCCGCCGAACTTGCAGCGTTGTACGGGCAAGCCTCAATCGCGGAGTTTGACCTATTAACCGGCTATAAGAGGAATCCAATTTCAGGAGACCTGATCGCGCCCATCTCTGCAGAGGGTAGTGCCGCGGAACCGCAGAAACTTCTCGAACTGCTCGACGATGCCTATGCCTGTGCCGCGACGGCGAACCAGGCGATCGATCGACTTTCACGGCTTAGCCTGTCAAATCACCCGGCAGCTTCCGGTGCGGATGAAATGTTGCGGCAGTTGCGGCTCGAGGGAACTCACGGAGCGACCGTGCTGAATCTTCTTGGCATGCATGCGTTGATGATGAACCGTTGCGACAAAGCCAAAGTATGGCTGGAACAAGCCAATCTGCAGACTCGCGGCCGCGACCCGATGGTTCTCAATAACCTTGCTACGGCGATTGTTCGCGGCGGTGGAGATTCGAAAGATCGAGCGTTGCAGCTGGCCAATGAAACTTTGACGCTGCTTCCCGATCATCCCGATGCGTTGTCGACTCGCGGCGAAGTTTATGTGGCCATGGAACGCTGGCCGGATGCGATCGCTGATCTGACGCAGTCACTGCAGCACCGCGCTAAAAGTGCTGAGCTGCATCGCTTGCTGGAGAAAGCTTATCTCGGCATCAACGATACTCAAATGGCCACCGACCACCGCAAACGCGCGGAAGAACTCGAAGCCGCCGGAGCACTTCCTTAGGCCCGGTCAGAAACAATGACCAACAGGAAGCTCATCGGCGAGTTCACAGGGAAGGTTAAACTCCGTAAGTAATGCCCAACCCGCGCGAAAAGCGGCGTCTGAAATCGCTCAAAGGCCGCTTTACCGTACATCCGTGCGCCGTGGATGCTGATGTGTGTGGGATTTCCAGAGCATACTCGTGCGATTGGGGCACGTTCCGGGTACAACTCGCCTTCCCGCGACTCAAACTAGAGCCGTGCGAATTGTCGGAAATCCCAAAACTGCACTGCCCCTGATGAACGAACTTACCACGAAAACGGCTGAACTCGTGCGCCTCGAACAGGAAGAGGCGCGGTCGGAAAACGCAAACTGGAAGCGCTGGGGGCCTTATCTCTCAGAACGGCAATGGGGCACGGTTCGCGAAGACTATTCGCCAGACGGCTCGCCATGGGCATCGTTTCCCCACGATCAGGCCCGCGGTCGTGCGTATCGCTGGGGCGAAGACGGTCTGCTGGGAATCACCGACCGTCAATGTCGCCTGTGCTTTGCTCTGGCCCTGTGGAATGGTCGCGATCCGATTTTGAAAGAGCGACTCTTTGGCGTTAATGGTCACGAGGGCAATCACGGCGAAGACGTCAAGGAAGAGTACTACTATCTGGATTCCACGCCGACTCATTCTTACATGAAGGCGTTGTACAAGTATCCACAACTCGAATATCCCTACGCGCGGCTGGTGGCGGAGAATCAGCATCGCAGTCGGCAATTGCCGGAACTGGAACTGGTCGACACCGGAATCTTCGAACGCAACCGTTACTTTGATGTGTTCGCGGAGTATGCCAAGGAGGATCCGGATGATGTTCTGATCCGCATCACAATTGCCAATCGAGGCCCTGTGCTGGCTTCGTTGCATGTGCTGCCGACATTCTGGTTTCGCAATACGTGGACCTGGGGCTGCGAACATGAAGGCTGCTGGCCGAAGCCCAGCATGCATCTGGATGAACACGGGCGAATTCTCGCGGAGCACGCCACGCTGGGCAAGTTCGTCTTCACAGCCGACCATGCTCCGGATGGGAAATCTCCGACGTGGTTGTTCACGGAGAACGAGTCCAACCCGAAATACCTGCACGATCCGTCGTTGTCGGGCAAGTATTTCAAGGACGGTTTCCACGACTACATCATCGGTCGACGCATTGATGCAGTGAATCCAAAGTGTACCGGTACCAAAGCCGCCGCGCATTATCGAGTCACCCTGCGAGCGGGTGAACAGGTGACGCTGCAGCTTCGACTATGGGACTACAACAGTCCGCCGAAGTCTGTGTTTGGCGAAGGGTTTTCTCGGACGTTTGAGCATCGAAAGGCGGAAGCAGACGCATTTTACGATGCAAAAATTCCGACAAGTCTGCCGCCTGAATCGCGACGAGTTCTCCGGCAGGCGTATTCAGGCCTGATGTGGACCAAACAGTTCTATAACTATGTTGTGGAAGACTGGCTGAACGGCGATCCGAACTTTCCGAAAGCCCCTGAGTCTCGCAAATCGATTCGCAACAGCGAATGGCCACACTTGTTCAATCGAGACATTATTTCGATGCCGGATAAGTGGGAGTATCCGTGGTACGCCGCATGGGACCTGGCGTTTCACATGGTGCCCATGGCGGATATCGATAGTAAGTTTGCGCGCGATCAGCTTATCCTGTTCCTTCGCGAATGGTACATGCACGCCAACGGACAGATCCCCGCCTACGAGTGGAACTTCAGCGACGTGAATCCTCCGGTTCATGCCTGGGCGTGCTGGCGAGTTTACAAACAGACCGGACCGCCGGGACGCCGCGATCGCTTATTCCTCGCGCGGACCTTTCAAAAGCTATTGGTAAATTTCACATGGTGGGTGAATCGCAAAGATTTGCTGGGGAAGCACGTCTTCAGCGGCGGCTTTCTGGGGCTCGACAACATCGGCGTATTCGATCGCTCGAAGCCACTGCCAACCGGTGGTCACTTGCATCAAGCTGATGGCACTGCGTGGATGGGTTTCTATTGCGCGCGAATGCTGACGATGGCTCTGGAACTGGCCAGTGAGAATCCCGCCTACGCAGACATGGCCAGTAAGTTTTTCGAACACTACATTGAAATTGCTGATGCGATGAATTCAATCAGCGATGTCGGACTGTGGGACGAACAGGATGGGTTCTACTATGACCATCTTTATAACAACGGCGAACATATTCCTCTGCGAGTCCGCTCGCTGGTCGGCATCATCCCGCTGTTTACCGCCATCATTCTGAGCGACGTTGTGCTGCAGAAGCTGCCCGGTTTCCGCCGCCGCATGGATTGGTTCGTGGAGCATCGCAAGGATCGCATCAAGAATATTACGTTCATGCAGGTGTCTAAGGAAGCCGACGCGACTCGCCCGGCCCGCGGACTGCGTCTGCTGGCGATTCCAACACGCGAACGCATGGAAAGAATGCTGAAGTATCTGCTCGACGAGAACGAATTCCTGTCACCGTACGGAATTCGATCGCTCTCGCGAATTCACGACAAGCATCCGTTTGTGTTCAACGCCAACGGCGAGGAACATCGTGTCAATTATGTGCCGGGGGATTCAGATTCGTCCATGTTCGGCGGTAACAGCAACTGGCGTGGGCCGGTTTGGTTCCCGATGAACTATCTGCTGATCGAAGCCCTCGAACGTTACGATGAATTCTACGGAGCAGACTTCAAGGTCGAATGCCCAACGGGTTCAGGGATCATGATGACACTGGGGCAGGTCGCCGAAGAACTGATGCGGCGTCAGATCCGCCTGTTCCTGCCGGACGAAAACGGAAATCGACCGTGTCATGGCGAGGATCCGCGTTACTCCGAAGATACTCACTTTAAGGATCTGGTATTGTTCCATGAGTACTTCCATGGCGAAGATGGCCGCGGTTTGGGAGCCAGCCATCAGACTGGCTGGACAGCTCTGGTCGCGAAGCTGGTGAAGAAACTTCATCGCCGAGGCATCGAAATCAGCTGACGGGTTGGTAGACTGCGGCCTGAAGATTCGTTCAGTCGAAACAGTGCCGTGGGGTGTGACAAGTTCGCCGCGGCGAACTTGTCACAACCTACGAAACGGAAGCTTGAATGCTCCCGCTTGCGGCCCTGCGTGCAGACGCGTTGAAAACCACAGTTGAGGCCATCCCCCATGAAGATGTTTCCCTGCGGAAATTCTCGACGCGAATTCGTCTGGCAGATGGGCGGCGGATTCGCGGGCCTTGCGTTGACGTCGTTGCTGGATCGAGATGGCTTCTTTGGACGACAGGCCATTGCAAGCGACAACAATGGTCCTCTGGCCGTTCGCCCCGCGCAAATTCCGACGAAGGCGAAGGCCTGCATTTTCCTGATGATGAACGGCGCGCCGAGCCAGGTGGATACGTTCGACTACAAGCCCTCGCTGGAAAAGTACGCGGGCAAGCCGTTACCAGCCGGAAAAGATTACATCAACTCCGGCGGTCGCAAGGTTGGTTACCTGACCCCCGCGTTTCGCAAGTTCCAACCGGGCGGTGAGAGCGGATTGCTGGTCTCGGACTACTTTCCAAACGTCCGCAAGCATGCCGACAAACTGGCGGTCATCAAGTCGTGTCACACCGACAGCCATGCTCACGGTTCCGCGCTTGTTGCAATGAATACAGGCAAGACGTTTATTGGTCGGCCGTCGCTGGGTTCATGGTGCGTGTATGGACTTGGCACAGAAAATCAGAGCCTGCCCGGCTACGTCGTGATTCTTGATAAACGCGGAGGCCCGATCAGCGGTCAGCCCAACTGGTCCAGCGGTTTTATGTCGGCGGCTTATCAGGGCACTCTGTTTCGTCCTGTCGGTGATCCGATTTTGGACCTGCGAGGTCCGGACTATGTGACTCGCGAAGTTCAACGCGAACAACTCGATCTGCTCGCCAGGCTGAACGAAAAGCATCTGGCCCAACGTCCCGGCGGCGATGAGCTGGCCTCGCGGATCAACTCATATGAACTCGCCTATCGCATGCAGACGGAAGCGCCTGAGGCGGTTAATCTGACCCAGGAGACCGAGCAGACGCTGGCGATGTATGGCGTTGGTCAGCAACCAACGGATGAGTTCGGTCGCAACTGTTTGGTGGCTCGACGACTGGTCGAACGAGGTGTTCGCTTTGTGCAGTTGTATTCGGGTGGCGGTCATCTGGAAGAGACCTGGGATGCTCATGAAAGCATCGAGAAGAATCATGG
>CAIJTV010001022.1:0-2641 GCA_903823635.1 uncultured Planctomycetaceae bacterium | reverse complement strand
TCCTCCGCCACAGATTCCGCTTTGCTGATTGACTGACGACAATTCACAACGAGATCCGCGCCGGCCTTTGCACATTCCACTGCAATCGCGCGGCCAATCCCGTCTGAAGAACCGGTTACTAGAACTCGCTGTCCTGATAAAGATGCAAAAGTCATGATGGGTTTGCTGGAACTGTCAAACAAGGGGCAAAAACAAAAGTATGGTGCACGCACGAATGCGACAAACAAGGGAAATGAGTCCGCAATAATGCGGCTCGAATGATCCTCAAGCACCTCGATAAGATACGCAGAATAGCGATCCGAAATTACCAAGGCGAACAAGACTCGGTTGTCTCAGTATTCCAGAACGGCCCTTTTGACCTCCCTTTCCGCAGTCCGATCTGTCCTCAGATCGGAAACTCAGCCGTACCCCTACCCCGGAACGGCCCTTGAGACGTCGTTTGCCGGCGGCAATTACCTTATGCCGCTTAACCAGCAGCATCGCGCAGCCTCCCAGGATCCCCCAATCTCCGGGATGAAGTCCCTATTGAGGCGTTTTCAGAGGACCACGTAAACTACGAAAACCTGTATTTTCATCCCTGTACCGAACTGTGTTCAAATTTCGAACACTCTCTGGCCCGTGAACCCCTGCGCGGATACCGATGTCGCTTCGCCCTCTCACCGCACTTCGACACTTTGTCACAGCTTTAACGCTGTTGATAGTTGTGCTGTTGGGTGTTGAGATCTGGCTCAGAAGCAATGCGGCACCTTCAGCCCTGATCGTTACCGGACAGGCACCACTCGAAGATCAGAGTCTTCTTGTTCCCTCAGCCGTCTACCATCATGAACTGCGACGACTGCAACAGACATCGCATGTGACCGAGTCCGGCGCCAAGCCAATCGAAATTCGGATTAATTCACTCGGGTGCCGTGGCGCAGAAATCGAATCGGTTCCGCAAGTCGGAGTCCGTCGAATTCTGCTGCTGGGCGATGACACCATCTGTGGAACGCACGTGGCAGAATCGGAGACGGTTGCGGCATGGCTTAAAAAATTCTTCACCCAATCGACTGGTGAAGAAGTCGAAGTGATCAATGCGGGAGTTCCTGGATACTGTCCGCTGCTTGTTTCACTGAAGTTTCAACATGACCTTTCGAAACTGAAGCCGGACATTGTTATCTTGCACATTGACATGACTGACATTGCCGACGACTGCTGCTATCGAAGTCTAACGCTGCAGGAGGGTGACCATTCCGTTTGTTCTCACCCAACGCTGCGTATGCATCCAAAGCCTGAGAACCCGACAATCCAGCTTGTCAGACAATCCGCCACGGCATCATGGCTGTTCGCGAAAACTCGCCAGCATGGACCGGAACTGCTTTCCGTGTCTCACGCCAGCCTTGCCGAGAACCAGGGCTTTCTGTGGATTACGGATAATCCACCGGACCTGAGACTCCAGATCGACCACGCATTGAAACCGATCAGGGTAATGCAGGATTCCGTGAAACAATCCGGTGGGCAACTGTTGATTTCGACGTCCCCTGTCCTTTGGCAGGTCGTGGCCTCTGATCGAGCTCCTGAACTCAGTCGCCGCCTGGGCATCACTGGTAAGACGCCCTTTGCCAGTACATTCCCGTTTGAGCTCCTCCAAAGTTTCTGTCAGGACGCAGGGATTCCATTCTGCGACGCTTCCCCCGTTTTTCGTCGCGACAAAGCGGAAAAACTGTTCTCAAAATCGGCCCCGGTTCTCTCAAAAGTCGGTATGGCCCTTTATGCCCGAGAGATCGCACGCAGCCTTGTCGAACTGTCTGCCGCAAGCCGGGCTCCCGTCGAATGACGCGTTGATCCCGGGCGAATCAATTGGAAAGACACGACTTTCCGCATATATCTCGTTCTGTCGACAGCCCATTTCTCACCGCACACAGGTACCGTCATCATGAAGAGCGCATTTGAAGCAGCCGAGCAATACTTCGAGGAAGCTGCTGCTGTCATGAATCTGACTTCCAGCATGCGCGATCTGCTGCTCATTCCTGAACGCGAAGTCAAAGTGCAGGTCCCGATCAAACGTGACAACGGCGAGATCGCGACCTTTGTCGGCTTCCGTATGCAGCACAACAGCAAACGTGGCCCCATGAAAGGCGGACTGCGTTACCATCATGAAGTCAACGCAGACGAAGTCCTGGCTCTGGCTTCTCTGATGACATGGAAGACCGCAGTTGTGGACATTCCCTATGGCGGTGCCAAAGGTGGCATCGCCGTGAATCCCAAAGATCTGTCAATCGACGAACTGGAACGGCTGACTCGGCGTTTCGTGGATGAGATCCATGACATCTTCGGCCCTGACAAAGACATTCCGGCTCCGGACATGGGCACGAATGCTCAGACGATGGCCTGGATCATGAATCAGTATGAAAAGTTTCATGGATTCAGTCCCGGCTGTGTGACCGGAAAACCAGTTGAACTTTACGGCGCTGAAGGACGTGAAGAAGCGACCGGCCGCGGTGTCGGAACACTGACGCTGGCTCTTCTTCGCAAGTTCGGCCGATCGATCGAATCATCAACTGTCGCTATTCAGGGATTCGGAAACGTCGGTACATTTACGGCCGCGTATCTGCAGAAAGCTGGCGGCAAAGTTGTGGCGATCTCCGACGTCAGCGGTGCAATT
>CAIJTV010001021.1:0-3463 GCA_903823635.1 uncultured Planctomycetaceae bacterium | reverse complement strand
GTCGCGAGTCAGCCCGTTCACAATTCCGATGCTGATGCCCAATGCTCCTCCGGGAAATATCAGCCTGGCCTTCGGGGCTCGCGGAACCTGCTACACAACCAGTAGCGCGTGTTCGTCTTCGGGCCACTCGATGATTGACGCGATGGAATATCTTCGTCGCGGTGATGCCGATTTTGTGATCACCGGCGGAACCGAAGCATCGTTGACTCGGCTGGGAATCTCTTCGTTCGTCAACATGAAGGCGATGAACAAGACGATGAATGATCGCCCAAAGGAATCGATGCGTCCGTTCGATGCGGATCGCGGCGGATTCATCATGGCGGAAGGTGCGTCCGTTTTGATTTTCGAAACGGAAGAGCATTTGCGGAAGCGTGGCGGCAAGGCGTGGGCGGAAGTTCTGTCAGGTCGTTCAACCAGCGATTCGTATCATCTGGTGCAGCCTGATCCGGAAGGACGTCAGGCAGTGAAGGCCATTAAGGCGGCTCTGCAGAAGGCTGGCCTGGATCCTGCGGACATTGCCGATAACACGTATGTGAATGCTCACGGCACCAGCACAGTTTTCAACGATTCGATGGAAACTGTCGCGTTAAAGTCTGTGTTTGGCGAGGATGCCTACAAACTGCATATCAGCTCAACCAAGGGCATGCTCGGTCACATGATCGGAGCGGCCTGCGCGATCGAAATGTCGGCCTGCGTGCTGGCGATGAACTCAGGCATTCTGCCTCCGACGATCAACTACACGACTCCGGATCCAGCGTGCGATCTGAACTACATCCCGAACAAGGCGATCAAGAAGCAGGTCAAGTACTGCATCAATAACAGCTTCGGCTTTGGCGGTCACAACGTCTCACTGGTGGTTGCACGAGTGGATGATGAGACGTTAAAGAGGACGGATTTTTAAGGCGGCAGACGGCAGCAAAGACTTGACATTACGGTAGGATGGGCATTCCTGCCCGTCGTTGGAATGTCGCACAAGAATGTCCAACCTACGCTTTAGGTCTGACGGAGCGACGGGGGTGGTCTCGGAAGCCGCGAAGGCTTTCGGCACGAGGAGTTTTTGCTTCCCAAGGCGTAACGCTGGTCGCGCATTCGGCCGCAAAGAGTGATCATCCACGGAGGGCTGACACCCTGCCGCTCCCCAAAGTTGTGCTGCGACTGCATTTTGCACGGTGCCGCGTGACGATTCGCACATGACGCGGATTGAACGCAGATTGCCGCCTCTGGTCGCCAAACCCGAGAAACAGGATAGATGTATCCTGTTTTAAGTCGACTGTCAGGCTTTCGTATCCGAACCTTTCACAGAGTGCATAACTCGAGCGGTCTATTTGCCAGAATCTTTGGCCCGAATATCCGCTCGGTATGTGGTATGCATGGCGAGCAATAGCTTGCTGCTCCTGCCGAACTCGCGGAAAGGGGACACGTTCTGCCATGTTGCGATCATTACTTGTTCTGACGATGCTGTTGGTTGCTCGACCTTGCTTCGGGCAACTGGATCATGAACAGGAACCGATCAACTACAGCGACGAAAAACCCACCGACCCCGTCGCTCGCCTGGCCGCGCGGCTTGAGGCGGGGGAGATCAAGCTGGATTGGGAACCAAAGCACGGATATCTCACTTCACTGATGCGGCATCTGGATGTACCGGCTTCGAGCCAGACGCTGGTGTTTTCAAAAACCAGTTTGCAGATCAGTCGCATTACGCCGCGGACACCTCGAGCCATCTACTTCAACGATGACGTTTACCTCGGCTGGGTGCAGCGGGGTGACGTTGTAGAAATCTCGGCCGCGGATCCGCAACTTGGCGGCACGTTTTATACGCTCACGCAGCACCACGATGAACCGGCCCTCATTCAGCGCGAAAACGCGCGGTGCCTGCAGTGTCATGGGTCGACGCATACTCGGCGAGTCCCCGGGCATATCGTGAGATCTGTGTTTTCCGATCCGGGCGGCCAGCCAATTTATCGACTGGGAACTCATTTGACTGACGACACAAGTCCCTTCGCGGAGCGGTGGGGAGGCTGGTATGTCACGGGAACTCACGGCAAACAGCGTCACATGGGAAACTGTGTAATTGCCGATGAAAACGTTTCCGAGAAGTTGGACGTGGAAGCCGGCGCCAACCTTACTGATCTGTCGGGGCACTTCAACGTCAAACCCTATTTGACAGCTCACAGCGACATTGTCGCTTTGATGGTTCTGGAGCATCAGGCCATGATGCTCAACGTGCTCACCGCCGCTAATCATTCGGGGCGAATTACAGCTCGCGATGCGATCATTATGAATAAAGCGCTCGAGCGACCGGAAGATTTTGAATCCGAATCGACAGCTCGCCGCTACGCATCAGCCGCCGAGAGTGTCGTCAAGGCGCTGCTGTTTTGTGAATCGCCTCCATTGACAGACGTCGTGAAAGGTTCGTCCACATTTCAGGAAGAATTCTCTGCGCGAGGTCCGCTGGATTCGAAAGGCCGCAGCCTGCGTCAGATTGACCTTGAGACGCGGGTGTTCAAATACCCCTGCAGTTTCCTGATCACCTCAGACTCATTTCAACAACTTCCGGTCGGCGTGAAGACTCGCGTTTGGCAGAGGCTGGATGAGATTCTGTCAGGCAAAGACACTTCAGCGAAGTTTGCGCATTTGTCCGCGGAAGACCGCCGGGCAGTTCGAGAAATCCTGACTGATGTCTGCCCGGAAGCACTATTCCGAACGACGGCGGCAGTGAAACAATCGTCTGAAGCCAGATAGCCGGGGCCAAAGGTTTTCATGAGAGATGCGGCGCCGCAACATCGCCTTCCACCAGCCCCCTTGATTCAGCATCTCTCAGCAACGACCGGAAAGATAACGGGGCCGCAAAGACTGGCCGGCTAATGCTCCGACAAAACTTCATTCTTAAGAGCACGATGGGCATTCATGCCCGTCCCTGGAATGTCGGACATAAACAGCAACCGCTCGGATGGCCAAGTTCTCCCCGTGGGCAGCAACCCCCAATGAGCTGCGTCGTCTGGGAGGTTTGGGGCCAACACAGAGCACCTTGTGTTAAAGAACTCCGACGGAGCCGAATGCGCTGACGACCGGCTCGATCAAGCTGATAATCCTGGATTCTCCGAGAAACAGTATTCTTGCGAGAAAAACGACGTGATACATTTTTGCATCATGACGGGCTGAAGTTGCGCTTGTAAGCTGAAGTGGAGAATGCCGTGCTGGGGAGTACGTGCATTTTGAGGGGCTGGGTTCGTCGGCACGAACATTGCTTAACGTTTGCACAGCAGCGATTCAGCCTCCGTCATTCTGGGTCGAAAACAGTGGGATCTGTTTTTTGCAGCTTCGCGGCTGCGCAGAGAGTAGTGCAATGAGCGTTTCTTTTGGAACGGTCAATTCCGAGATGGGTGGATCGAGCGAAGTTCGTCGACTAAGCGATGTCCCTGGGGAGGGTCATCCTTCGTTGCGAATGCTTTGGATCCTGCGC
>CAIJTV010001020.1:0-4781 GCA_903823635.1 uncultured Planctomycetaceae bacterium | reverse complement strand
TCGGCAAAGTAACGCCGGGACGTGTGTGGGTTAAAGGAAGTGATCATCAATACCGTCACGCCGGACCGTTTGCCGCCAACAAGTCGTTTCTGGAGAAGCCAGTCCTGCTGTCCACGGTGCCTCGTTCGTATGGCTTGCCTTTCTTCTACGCAGATGGAACGTTCGAAATCGATGTTCCGCCGGGACCAACGATCGTGACTCTGGAACGCGGCTTTGAACATTCGCTGGCAAGCGAATCAATTGATCTGGCCGCCGGAGAGACTTGGGAGCTCACTCTGTCATCGCGTCGCTTTGTGGATATGAAATCTCAGGGCTGGATCAGCGGCGACACGCATATTCACTGGGTCACGAATGCATGGAATGTCGATTTGCCGCTTGAGCATTTATCACTGGTGCAGAAGGCAGAAGATCTGCGAGTCGTCAACAACTTGACGCTGCTGCATCGCACGACTGTCGACGCCTTCGTAAAGCCTTCGCAAGCTCCGATGGGGCCGATCAGAAACTTCTGCAGTGATGATTATCACATTGAGATGGCGGAAGAGTATCGCAATCAGAATCTCTATGGGCACCTGTGTTTCCTGAACCTGAAGTGGCTGGTGCTGCCCATTGGGACCGGACCGCAAATTGCCGGCGATGATTCACTGGACTACCCGATCAACAGGACCGCCATTCTACAGGCGCGGGAACAGGGCGGGATCAGTATCGAGGCCCACGGAGTCGGGGCCAATCATGAGCTGCCTCTGAACGCCGTCCATGGCCTGACAGATTCGCTCGATCAAATTGAGCCGGATGATTACTACCGCCTGCTCGATTGTGGCTTCCAGTTGCCACTGACCAATGGCAGCGATCATCCAGCCCGTGTCGCTGGTTGTGCTCGTGCGTATGTGAAGATCGAAGGCGACTTCGCGTACGAAAAATGGATTGATGGAATTCGCCGAGGTCGTACGTTTACAACGTCCGGTCCGCTGATGACTCTGACCGTGAACAACAGAGATATCGGTGACGTCCTGACGACGACAGCCAATGAACCGCTTCAGATTCAAGTGACGGCGAAGTCACGATTTCCACTGGGGCGAGTTCAGATCCTCTCCAATGGTGCGGTTCTCAAAGAGATCGAGACTCAGGAGAAGGAAGCAGATCTAACCGTCACGATACCTGCTGGCGAAAGTCGCTGGATTGTGGCGAGGTGTTCGCGGAACAATCAGTGGAACGCGATCTGGCATGCGGATATCGCGCATACCAGTGCGGTGTACGTTCACGTTAATGGGCGTTCGGTGTTCCGCGATGAGGCGGCTCATGAGTGGATCGATCGCATGCGGCTGCACATTCGCGACATCCAGACGAAGGGCTTGTTCGGAAACGCAAATCAGCGGAATGAAGCTCTCGCGTATGCTGGTGAATCCATTCGTCGCTATGAACGGCTGATGGCGATCCGATCACAGCCTCCGCAACAGGGCATGGCGACGATTGATGAACAGCGAGATCTCCTGCTGATGCAGGCGTCGTTTGTTTCGCCGTTAAGTCATGAGGATCCGTTCGTGAACGCGATCAGGCAGTCTGTGCACACTGGCAACCTGCGAAACGCCGCTGAGCCGCTGACGATCCTGAAGGTGCAGATCAATCCGGAATCTCGAGTCAAGCTGGCTCCTGTGACGCTGCCCGAATCGCTCGTTCAGCACAGGACTCAGCGATTCCTTATCGAGATTCACAACGAAGCAAGAATTCAGGCCCCGTTGCGAATTCGCGCCCTTGATCAGTCCGCCGGAGACATTCAGCCGGCGGACTGGTGCGACGTGCGACTGATGGACAATCTGGTTTCGTCGTCGGTCCTTTCCGGCGAGGAAACCGAATGGAAGCTGCTGGAACTGAGGAGCGATCTTGCAGGCCGACGCGAAGTGCGTTTCGAAGCCGATGTGGGCCAGGGAACACAGGATCTCGGCTTCCGCGCGAGTGCGGATGTGCTGCTGAAGGTGAATCCTTCTGGAATCTCAAATGGCGACCGCAAAAACTGACAGAACTGGTTCGACAATGATGTTACTACGAATTCTCTCACTGCTGTTGTTGATCGCTTCTTCCACCGTCACTCGGGCTGATGAATCGTGGCCGATGGCGGCCAGGGTTGAGCGACAGCCGTTGCTGGCTCAACTGCAGCGACTGCGCGACACGCTGAATCATATTGGCATGCCGTTGCCGAAAGAGACAGAGACGCAGTTGATGCAGCTCGTCGACAACGCTGACGAGGACTCGCTGACGGCTCGCGTTCAGGAGTTGCTCGACCCGCATTGTTTGGCGGCGGTATCGCTCAGAAAAGATGCGGCACCGGTTGTCGTTCGTCGTGAGGCCAAAGCGGAATTGATTGAACAGGGATGGCAGAGATTCCTCATCAAGGTCCTCAACGAGCCGGAAGTTCGCGTTCGTCTTCGAATCGACAGTCCCAACGCGAAGCCGCTGCCGCATTCGCCAGAGGAAGACGTGGCTTCGCGATGGCTGAGCCTTTCCATGTTCGACGGACAGCCGATGACGCCAACGCTGACCGGCTTGCCGCTGGAGTATCGGATCGTCGAAGTGTACTCCCGCGATGCTGGCGAACAGACGGCTCGCATTGAGTTTGCTGCTCCTCAGCCGGGAGCTGCCAGTGTCAATCGAACCAGTTCGATTATCGCGGACTGGCGATTCGAAAAGGATACCGCTGGCTGGGAATCGATGAATCAAACAACACTGAAAGCTCATGAGGGTTCGCTGCAGGTGGAAGGGACTGGTGAAGATCCATTCTTTGGCACGAACTTCGCGAAGTCCGCGCAGCCCGGAAATCTGGTGTTACGATTCTGGGCGCGTGCGGAAGAGGCGGGTGTCGGGCAGATGTTCTGGTGGTCGGAAGAACGGCCTCAGCCTGACGCAGGCCACGTGATTGCGTTCAATGTCGAACCAGGGCGCGAGATGCTGTATGAGATTCCATTCACCGACGATGGCCATGTCAATGGCATCCGCATCGACCCCAATGGAAAGCCGTGCAGCTGGCGAATTGACTGGATCGAACTGGCGTACGCGAATGGAGGCAGTGACTGGGGTGGTAGTTCGTTTTCGTTTACGACTCAGCCTTCGACGGAAGTGACCTTTCGCGTCGTTGATGATGCTGATCGGCCCGCGATGGGCTGCTTTGAGATTACAGATGCTGCAGGCCGAGTGTACCCGCCGCAGACCAAGCGACTTGCTCCGGACTTCTTCTTTCAGCGTCAGATTTATCGAGCCGATGGGGAGACTGTCCGGCTGCCGGCGGGGAAGTACTCTGTTGTGTGTTCGCGTGGGCCTGAGGCAGTTCCGGAGACGCATAATCTTGTTGTGAAGGACCAGCCGGTGACTCTGGAGTATCGAGTCAAGCGGTGGATTGATCCTTCGCGCCGAGGCTATTGGTCCGGGGATCATCATATTCACGCCGCTGGTTGCGCGCACTACGAAAGTCCGACTCAGGGCGTGGCTCCTCCGGATATGCTTCGGCACTGCATGGGAGAAGATTTGAAAGTGGGTTGCTGTCTGACCTGGGGCCCGTGTTTCGATTTTCAAAAGCGCTTCTTCACGGGGGAGCTCGATGCAAACTCGAAATATCCTTACCTGATTCGTTACGACGTCGAAGTTTCAGGATTCGGCTCTCATGCGTCCGGGCATCTCAACTTGCTGCGACTGCAGGAACAGATTCCGCCCGGCGGTGATTCGAAGGAGCACTGGCCGACGCTGGGGTTGAATACTCTTCGCTGGGCCAAGCGACAAGGAGCCGTTTGTGGATCTGCGCATTCCGCAGGCGGGTTGACTCGCTTCATCGATCGTGTCCCCAACACTGACGGCCTCGACGGACCGAATGGACTGCCAACGTACAGCATCCCCGCCTTTGACGGCATCGGCGCGAATGAGTTCATCATGAACGCGGCTCATACCGTTCCGGGACCGGATGACACACCAGTTCCGGCGGTGGACTTCATCGCGACAATGAACAGCGATCGCACGGCCGAGTTCAACATGTGGTATCACATTTTGAATTGCGGCTTTCGAGTCCGCGCGAGCGGCGAGACGGATTTTCCCTGCATGAGTGGTGAACGCGTTGGACTGGGACGTGTTTATGTGCGACTCGACGGGAAGCTGGACTTTGATTCCTGGTGCGATGCATTAGCTGCAGGCCGCAGTTATGTGAGTGACGGCAGAAGTCATCTGATGGAGTTCGCAGCGTCCTCAGTGACAACTAAACAGACAGTTGAAGCGGGCACCAACAACAGCGAACTGAAACTGTCAGCGCCCGGCACCGTGAAATTTCAAGTCAAAGTTGCTGGGTTGTATAACGACAAACGCACGCTTCCTGTGGAGCTGATCATCAATGGCTTTCCCGTGGCAAGTCAGGAAATCAACAGCGACGGAGTTGAGCAGACTGTGACCTTCGAACACATCATCGAGAAGAGTTCGTGGGCCGCGATCCGGATATTTCCCAACGCGCATACAAATCCCGTGTTTGTGATTGTTGATGAAAAGCCGGTTCGAGCCAGCCGCTTGAGTGCTGAATGGTGTCTGAAAAGTATCGAACAGTGCTGGAAGGCGAAAGCTCATACGTACCGAGCCGATGAGCGGCCAACGGCCGAAGCGGACTATGAGACGGCAAAAGATATGTTCCGCAGCATCGTGGAGGAGTCTCGGTAGCCTCGAGGTTGGCCACTAATCAACTGCGCATAACGGCCTCGCCTTCCGTGGGGTTGAAACCCCCGGCTACCATCGAATCTCGCTCCGCGAGAAACGAGATC
>CAIJTV010001019.1:0-2879 GCA_903823635.1 uncultured Planctomycetaceae bacterium | reverse complement strand
TGGGTTCACGTTGGCAGGGTCAACACTCCGAAGCGGTTTGAACTGTTTGACGAACTGGGGGCCGACACTTGTGATGGATCTGGAATCGCGAAGTATGACCACATGCTGGAGAAGATCGAACGGCGAAACGAGCCGCGTCCATCGTTGTTCGATGGGTGCGAAATTAGTGTAGGGTGAGTAGAGGATAAACAATCCGGTAGGCGCGCAGAATCAAGAAAACATTGGAGTTTTAGAACAAGAAAAGGAACCGGCGATGAGCTTACTGAAGCTAATAGGGCCGATTGCGATCGGTGGAATCTGCGGAATCGCTGAGGCGTTGATTGAGTACGGATGCGACATTGGCTGGACCGTCGCAGGGGCTACCGTCGTTTGTTACATCGTCGGGTATGTTGATCGTGGATTCACACAATACCTGATCTCGATCGGCAGGGCATGATGACCAGAGATTTAACACGCGAATTGAATTCAGTGCTGGACTGGTGCGAACTTGGTTTCACTGTGCAGTTGTCGCAGCGAGGATGGCCAAAGGGGCGAGACTCCAAAGGCCGCGACACCTACGCATTCAATCAGTGCTACGCACGCAATTCACTGGGCGGCGTTCGCAGCCGAGTTCCGGACACGATCGCACAGGACGGACTGGATATCGCATTGGCGGAGTATTACGACAGGCACAATCCGGTTGATGATTTGATGCTCAATTGAGTAGAGGATGTGGGTTCCGCTGCTCGTGGGAAAGTGAGGAAAACGTGACAAAAGCCGAACTGCTCAAGGCAACAGGAAACATCTGGCGAGTCGATTGCTGGCATGATGGCAATCGTCGCAGGATCGTCCAGACGCTCTACATTCGGGCCAGTGACGTTCTGGCCGCAGAAGAGGTCGGACGCAGGGAATCGGGCCGCAGATGCGTTGACGCGGCCCCGTGGAATCCAAAAACGGATCGCAAAGTCTTCGGGTATGTGCAGGAGGTGGCCAGTGTCGGTAACTAAGCCAGCGGCAGGGCAGGTGTGGGAAGGGAAGTCAAAGCGAGGATGCCCCGTCAGCCGGCGGCGAATCGTGGCCGTTCTTCCGACTGGCGTTCAATGGGAGCCGGTTGGCTGGGGATCGCCAAATGCGAAGCCAGTTGTGGCGATGACAACGTGGACGAGCTGGGCGTATCGGCTTGTGAAGGAATAACATCGGTCTGGAAATCCGCGTTTACTTTTTAATCAAGAAAACACAGGGAAAACAAATATGAGATGCTGTAAGAATCAAATGACTCTTGGAGAGCTAATCACAACGCTAAAGCGAAAAGATCCGGATTGCTATGTCACGTTCGGTTTCGATTACGCTCGTCCGGCGTGCGTGGATAGTTACCGAGGCTACTACGAGGACTTGGCGATCGGCTACGAGCGACACGAAACCTGTACGGTGGCAAGCCTGCTGAAGATGCTGGAAGACGTTAACGGGCAGACACTCACAGGCTGGAAGGGTGGCGATTACACGATGGACAGTGACACGGTTCTTTGGATGGCAAACCCCGGCGAATCGTGCGGAATGGCCATCGTCGATGTCGTCGAAACGCCTTACCAGATTTGGCTGAAAACGGAACTGGCAGAAGGCTGAAATCAACAGCGGGCATTTCATCCGGTGGGCAGATTGAATGAGTAGCGGAGCACACTACCGATGGGCACAGAATCGTCGAACGAAAACGAAAACGAAAAGTGCTATGCTTATCAGGATCGCGACGGTTCGTTGAATCTCGATTCAATCGCGGATTCGGTCGAGCGGGTTCGCGATAAAATGCTTGTCGACCTCTACTGGCAACGCGATGTGCAGTGGGATTTACTGCTGCAACGCGGCAAAGTCGTCGAGGTCGTGATTCTGATTGTGCCAGAATAACAGCGGATAACCATAGCGATTGCAGGCAAAGAGCAGCGGTAGAAATATCCACGTTTGAAATATAACCTACAGTTTTTCTTGACTTCGTTTTAGAAATGGAATACCGTATGCCGAGTATTGGTGAGTTGGCTAGGCAGTTTGAGAAGTTGCTTGATCGAAAGAACAAGGCGGCTGCTGACACAAAAGAAGTTTCCGGAGAGATCGAAAGTCTCGAGCAGGAACTTCTGGATAAGATGGCAGACGAAGGAATGCCCAGCATGAGGCTGGAATCCGGGAAGACTCTCTACACGAGGGTCGACAAGTTCTACGCGATCAAGTATCCGGAGAATGCGACCGAAGAACAGAAGGCCGAGGCGAAGCAGCAGTTTATTCAGGCACTCGCTGAATGTCCTGATACGTCTGACATCGTGAAACGTGACTACAATGCGGCAACGCTGCGGTCGCGGATTAAGGAAATCGAAGAGAACGGCGAACAGCTTGACCCTTCAGTTTTGAACCTGATCTCGGTGATTGAGAAGCCGAGAATCTCTTATAGATCGTGAGTTCTGAAATGAAGATTACCAAAGGACTGACTCCTCCGGATCCCGCGAAGGTCGGTCGTCCGCGCGAGTATAACTTCCAGCAGATGGAAGTTGACGATGCCGCAGATATCAATGCGTCGTACCAGACTGTCTATGCCTGTATTCGCCAGTTCAAGAAGAACGACGAGTACAAAGAATGGTCGTTCCGCATCGAGAAGATTGGTAAGTCCGAAAAGAAAGTCAGGGTCTGGAGAACAGCCTGACGTGCCTTCCAAAGAAACACGTCGTCCAAACTACAGGACGCCGAGGGCAATTCGGTATGCAGGAGAGTACCCTGCCGTGTTTCTGCGGGATTTTTAGTTGACGCGAGGTACGCCAATGGAAGAGCAACCTGCAACTCAAATGTCCGGTGCGTCCGGATCTTCGAGAGGCAGGTGGGTTTCAGGTTCGATTCCTGGCCTCGCCAATCGTCGTCATTCG
>CAIJTV010001018.1:0-4024 GCA_903823635.1 uncultured Planctomycetaceae bacterium | reverse complement strand
TTCCTCGGCGGAGATCTTTTTTCTTCTGATACCGCAGTTCGTCGAAGTTACAAACGCCAGCCAATACCGGCCCCATGTAACGCGTTTTGTAATTGACCACACCGGATTTGGCGACCAGCAAATTCTGGCGATATTCGGGCAGACTGTTCCCATTCGGTGCGGTCAGCCCGACTCCGGTGATGACAATTCGATCCAGGTCCGACAAAGGAACACCCCAACGCAAGCGGCCAAAAGCAATACTCTGACTCTCAAAGGGCTACAAAAATCTCGAGCATTCCTGCACGAAACAACACGCCTGCACCGAGAGTCGCTTGACGGTGAAGCAGCGTACAGGGATGCCAGGATCGTGACAAGCACCGGGCAAAGATCCCTGATCTTGCGACGAAATCCCGATCTTTCGACCGGCAGAGCCTGGCTATTCGGAACCTTTCCAGCGTACAGCCATTAAGGTGTCACTCTTCCAGGCAAGCCTGCGACGACTGATCTTCTATTCTAATTCCCCGTGGAGAATAGATCAGGCCGCGAACGTTTCCAGCTCCGACTGGCCCTTGCGAGCACAGAAATCGCCAAACGACTCTGTCCCCTGACGGCCCGTTTTGTAGGCCGCCAACAGTGGTGTCAGTACAGAGACGATCTCTTCGGCTGGCACGGAGTCCTTGTAAATAAAGCACAGCCGAGTTCCCTCAGGGTTCCCGCCGAGAAACATCGTGTATTTCCCGACCGATTTTCCCACCAGGCCGACGTCCGGTGTATAAGGCCGAGCACACCCGTTAGGGCAGCCTGTCATATGAACGGCGATCTTCGATGACTGAAGACCCAGCTTCGCAATCGCCACGTCCAGCCCGTCAATGATCCCCGGCAAGGCTCGCTCGGATTCGGTAATCGACAGCCCGCAAGTTGGAAACGCAGGGCAAGCAATCGCATAACGACGCAATAGAGACAGTTCATCCGCCCCCTTAATCCCATGCTCTGCCATGATCCGATTAATCTCAGCCTTATCCTTCGGATCAATATCGCACAGAATGACGCTCTGAAGAGCTGTCAGGCGAGTATTCATGCCGAAACGACGCAAAATCGCGCGGAGCCCGGACTTGATCTGCAGCTTGCCTTCATCCTTGATACGACCGTTCTCGATGTTGATGCCGAGAAACAGCTTGCCATCGCCCTGCTCGTGCCACCCGATGTGATCATCAACGCCGGTCACGTCAGCAGGATGCGGATCAGGCAAACCCTTGCCATAGTACTGTTCAACCATGGCTTTGAACTTGGGGGTACCCCAGTCAGAAATCAAGTACTTAAGGCGAGCTCGCTTGCGATCTTCGCGATTGCCGTAATCTCGCTGAACCTTAACGATGGCTTCGCTGACCGCCACAACCTGGTCCGGAGTCGCAAAGCAGATTCGTTTTGCCAGAGCAGGAAAGGTCTTTTCCGCAGATGGCGTTCGGCCCATTCCGCCACCGGCCAGAACGTTGTAGCCCACGATTGTGCCGTTTTCGACGATCGCCATCAGGCCGAGATCCTGCGTGTAGAGATCGACGCAGTTGTCTTCCGGAAGCCCAATCGCCATCTTGAATTTACGAGGCAGATAGCGAGTCCCGTAGATCGGCTCATCGACGGGCTTGAACTCCGTCACGTCCACTTCTTCGCCGTTGTCATCCTTCAGCCAGATATCAAAATAAGACGTCGTCTTTGGCTTGAAGTGCTCAGCCAACTCCTGAGACAACGCCTGCATCTGTTCATAAACGGCCGACTTAAACGGAGCCGGGCAGGCCATGACATTGCGGTTCACGTCGCCACAGGCTGCAAACGTAGTCAGCTTGATGTCGTTGATCGTACGAATGGATTCTTTGAGATCACTCTTCAGAACACCGTGCAGCTGAAATCCCTGGCGACTGGTGATTCGCAGTGTGCCATTCGCCAGCTTTTCGCAAAGGTCCAGTTCCGCCAGGAATTGTTCGGCGGTGACACGACCGCCCGGAATTCGAGTGCGCACCATGCAGGAATACTGCTTGCCCAAAGCCTTGCCGTCTTCACCTTTGGCCTTACGAGTATCTCGGTCATCCTGCAAGTAGGACCCGTGGTGTTTGAGCAGCGTGGCTGCGTCGTCAGAAAACTCTGACTTATCGTTCAGCAACTCTTCAGCCAAAGTGCCTCGCAACTGATGAGACGCGTCTTTCAGCAATTCGACTTTGCTGAGCTTCATTTCTTCGGACATCGCGGTATTTTCCGGCGGAATTCTTAAATCAGGAGCCTGATAACGGATGCCATCCGAGCACTTCCCGGTGGCCTTTCAGTGCCTCAATCAACACCGCATACCAAATGGAACACGGCATGTGAGGATAGACACAGGAGACCGAGTATAGAGCGAGCCGTTTTTCTTGAACAGCCGTAGAGAGCCCGACATTCCCAGCGAGCGGAATTCCCCATGCTTTCAAGAGGATATCCTTCGAACGGTGTGCGTTTTCAGTCGCCGGATCCGTGAGAATTCGGATGTCTTCCACGGAGAAGCTCCGAATTCTCACGAATCCGGCTACAGAGAAGCACAGTACCGCGACCCCGCGAAGTAGAAATCCGCAATCTCAGTAGGCTCACAAAGTAGCCATCGATCCTTCAAACAGCTTGCGAAGTTCTTCGGGAATTCGAGTCACTCGCTGAGCGTCGTAATCATAAATCACGATGACAGAATGCCCTTCGGCGGCGACCTGCATCTGCTGACGGCTCAACAACGCATGCCCAATGTCCGCACTGGACCGGCCAACACGAGTAATCCGGGAACCGATGTAAACGGTATCCGGAAAATGCAACTGCCGTCGATAGTCACATTTGATCGAAGCCAGAATGGGCCCCAGCCCCTTTCCGGACATCGTTACAGCGGTCGGAAACTGGTCCAGCAGTTCAATTCGAGCCGACTCGAACCAGCGGAAGTACACGACGTTGTTGACGTGCCCAAACGAATCCTGATCGCCCCACTGCACGGGCCACACAGTAATCGTGGTGTAATCCTTTAACGCCAGTTTGACATCATCCGGAATCGGGAACGGCTCGCTCGACATCTGACACTATTCCTTTGGCGCGCTCTCAGTCACTGGCGGCGATACGGCAACCTTGGCTTTCGCATTGTCTCGCACTTTCACAACACCGCTCATCGCGATGATCAGTGACGAAAGCAACAGCACGACAGCCGTCCATTTGCCGGAATTGTCGCGAAACTTCTGCGTTCCCGCGGAGCGACCTACCAGAGCCGAGGCAAAAAAGAAGACAACGAATGCCAGAATGATCTTCGTTCCGATCAGACCATGATAAAGCCCGTCGCCTTTATGCATTGGCATCGAGCGGAAGTAGTTGAAGAACCCGGACAGAAGCAGCAACGCGATTCCACCGTGGACGAACTTCTTCCAGCGATTTCGAATCGCCTGAACCAGCTCCGGAGATTGCCCCTGCAGAACCGGACCAGCAACAAACTTCATGAAGCTGGTTCCACCCACGAGCACGATTGCAGTGCCCACGTGAATCCAACGAGACAACACAGCCAACACCAGATCCATATCCATTCGAAAACCTTCTGCACAGCAGGAAACGCGACCGAGAATTCTTCAACCTGCGGAAATCCTAGACGCCATCCCCACAGATGCGAATCAACGCGGTCCATGACTGTTCAGTTTTCTGGAGTTTGGCGACACCCCAACAAAGCGGACCACGGAGTCCAAAACATCTCCCACACTCTCTGCCTCCTCTTGCCCATCATTTTTTGAAATCTCAAATTTCCAATAGTCAATATCCATTCCCCGCTCGTCGCCACTCCCCATCCCTCAAGCCTTTGCGTCTCCGCGTCTTTGCGTGCCAAAAAAACGACTCACCTCGCCCTTCATTCTGAAATCTCAAATAATCATTAACCATTCCCCGCTCGTCGCCACTCCCCATCCCTCGAACCTTTGCGTCTCCGCGCCTTTGCGTGCCAACCACTCACCTTGCCGTCGATTTTGCAATCTCCAATCTCAAATCCCTCACTTCACTAAAGCCGATC
>CAIJTV010001017.1:0-12727 GCA_903823635.1 uncultured Planctomycetaceae bacterium | reverse complement strand
TGGCTTCAATACCAGAGACGACTCCTTGTCCGACACGAACGACACGCTCATCTCTTCGAAGGTTTCTTTCATCTCGCCTGCATGATGTTATGCTTGAACGGGTTTTGAAATAGCCTCTAGGATGTTTGAGTTACCTCTAGCTCAGTCTGAGATATCGGAAGTCTCCCGGCAGACTGTTGTTGTCGGGATTCTTCAACGCTCCCCCCACACAAACTGAAACGAACTATGAAGTCCATCTATTTCCTGATCTTCGTCTGTGCAATCTCTCCATTTCTGGTTGCAGACGAGCCAATCCGAGAGCGGATCGAATGGATTGATATCTGGGTGACGGACGCTGATAAAGACGACCTGCCCAAAGTTTTGTTTGTTGGTGATTCGATTACGCGAGGATACTTTGGCGGTGTTGAAAAGCATTTGGCCGGCAAAGCTGGTTGTGCTCGTCTGACGACATCGAAATGTGTCTCTGATCCGACGTTTAACGACGATCTGCAACTGTTGCTGAAGCAGTACAAATTCTCTGTCATTCACTTTAACAATGGGCTGCACGGCTGGGGTTATACGGAAGAGCAGTATCGTGATGGGCTTTCCAAAACGGTTCTTGCCATCAAGCAACATGCGGGCGACGCAAAACTGATCTGGACCACGACAACGCCTATGCGGAAGAAAGACGATCTGCAGGCTTTTGCTGATGACACAAGCCGTGTCAAAGCGCGCAATGGGCTGGCCGCTGAGATCATGAAGGACAATGCCGCGGCCACCGACGATCTGTTTCGGTTGGTCGAAACTCACGCGGAATGGCAGTCCACGGACGGAGTTCACTTTAACGCCATGGGAAATGAAGCGATGGCCAAACAGGTGGCTGAGAGTGTGCTGGAACAGCTGCCATCCGTCCGGAATTAGTTGTTCGAGACTCCGATTGAGGCAATACGCAAAGAGGTCGCCCGCGAAGATCCGGCCTCGATTCACACCCTGCAAAATATAGCTGTATCGCGACACGGTGGCGCATGGCCAGCCCGGCAGAGAGATCTATTCATTGGGCACCGTCTGCCACGAGATCACTCGCATACATGTTGATTCAGCGTCAGCCATTTTCATACCGCGTACATTTTGTTTTGAGAACAAAGTGTCCTGAAGCAGTGCGCCAAGAGAATTCCCGGATTTTCCGCCAGAACCAGCGATCGTGGATCGTTGGGCCGCTTCGAGGGCATTCTGGCTGAGCCATGAAAAGTCGATTGGTTGACCATCAGCACGTGTCGCGATTACCAACAAATGTTCGAGCCCCAGTGTGGTTGATTCCACCTGCATCGGACCGACCGGATAAGTCTGACCAGGCTCGATGCGATTATCTGCCACAACGCCCGGGGCCGGAAACAGCGAAGTGATACCGAACTTGCTGTCGATAAAGAGGACAGAGAAATCGACAGACTCGGTGCCAGTGTTCTCGATCTCCAGGAGCACCTGTGAACCGTCTGCCAGTTTCCATTTCTCCTTCGACCATTTGATAGGCTCCTGCTCCCCGGAATCTTCTGAAACCGAATTCAGTGTCAACTTGATTTCACAGGCTTTGCGCGCACCCAGTAGAGCAGAAAACAGTCCGGTTGATTGTTTCGAAGACGCATCACACAGCTTTAGGAGGCTTTTCACTCTCGAGATACGACCAAGACGTTCACGAAACCATTCAAGCTGATCACTTGCAGGAGCGGGGCCGAAGTTCGTTTCATCCGGGACCTTGGACCATCCTTCGGCTGGCACCAGAAAGTATGCATCCGAATCCGATCGTCGCACAATCCAGTCCGTCGCCTGATCGGCTGTCACCAGTCGAAGCCGTTGCCCGGGGTCCTGTTCAATCTGACGCAGAACCTCCGCGATTGGATCGGCTGCCGGGTCAGTCCCTTCAGGTGTCTCAACGGTCACCTTCAGCGCCAGATCGCCATATTGAACTTCGACTGGCTGCACTCGACCACCGACAGGAAGCGATTCCTGAATCGGGAGGCCATTGAATTCGACGGGAACGACAACCGAGTTTGCCAACCTGGCATTGACGATCTGAACATGACCGAGCGGTGCTTCCGAAGCCGTTTCTCCCGGTGGGGGAAAAACGGCGAAGATCGACCCTTTTGTGAATCCGTGAATCCGTCCGCCGTTGAGCGCAAAAGCTGGCAAATCCGTTGTGTCGTTCGCGGAAGGCGCAGCCAGAACAAACTCTGACCGAGCAGGAATCTCGGTCTGCTCGAGAATCTGTCGGTGTTGGTCAACACCCTCGATCAGCGGGGTCGGTCCCAGACGACCATACGTCTGCACATACTCATTGTGGATCCGTTGCACGAGTTCACGGTAGGAGACCGGGGTCTCAGCTGTTGTAAGAACCTGAATCATCGTGTACGTCAGTAAACCTCGCCATTCGGATTCGTCCGATTGATCCGGCAACATCATTTCCAAAGTTGGCTCATGAGATTGCGCCGCGTAGATTGCAACCAGTCCGCCTTGAGTGGTCGCAGCATCCATCCCGGAATCTTCCTGGCTCAATCCTCGCGTACCCGCACCGGCTTTCTTCCGAGCCGTCGCAATCGCTTTCGGACTTACCAGAAATTCCGGAGCCAATTGCCGATAGACCTCGTTACCGCGAACTGCTGAACCGGAATGGCAGGCGTCGACAATGACCCAAACGAAGGCTCCCTTGTCTCGCACTGCAGTGATGGCACTGCGCAGTTCGTCATCGGTTAGTGCATTCTTTGCAAAAGGACTCTCTTCGCTTGTCGCGAAATCAATGTCGGCCGGACAAAAGATTTCATCGAGCCCGTCAGGTTCTGGATCTTCCGGATTATCAAAGTCATTGTCCGGTTGTTGACTGCCATGTCCGGAAAGGAGGATGACAACACGATCACCTTCACCGGCAACGTGAGCCAGATGACCCAGTTCTTGAGTAATGTTCTCCTTGATCGGTCGGCCGTTTGCCTTGCTGTCTTCGGTCAGAGTGCGAATCAGGTTTGAGTCAAAACCGAAGCGGCTGATCAAAACGCCACGCATCATGTCGACATCATTTGTAGGGCCGCGCAGATTGCTGGTTTCGCCGAGATGGTCGTATTTCGTGCAACCGATCAGTAACGCGTGCGAATCCCCCGAGTAGCTCAGGGGCGCAGCGGAAGCTGTGGGATCAGTCGTTGCTGATGTCGTGATCTGCGGTGATTCGCTCGTAGATTCTGTCGCGGGCAAGGACTCTGTTTCGACACTTGCTGGCTTATCGGGAGTCGCTGGCTGGCGTGTGTCCGAGCCGCAGCCACAACTGATCAGCACAAGTATCGAAGTCAGAAGCCGGGCAAGATGGTGCTGCGAAAAGTCCCGCAGCGAATCTCGGAAGTCTATGCGCAGTCTCATCGCCAGTCTCCACTCAGTACAAAAGAGGCCCAGTAATAAGGTGCGAGCCGCTGATTGGCTTCAGGATCCTGTTTGGGGTTAATCAGCGACAGTCCTCTTGCGGCCAATACTCTGGAATTCGGATCATAATAGTTAAGCATCGCCAGTTGAGCCTGTCGCAACGCGTTGATTCGAGTCATCTTCTTCTCCCAGAGATTGCGGTAGAACTCAACCATCAGAGCCTGCGTGGCAGCATCATCGACTTTCCAGAGGCTTGTGACGGTCGACTTGACCCCCGCCGACAGGAATGCTCTCTGCAAACCCAGCATCCCTTCTCCCTCAGCCGCCATCCCCAGGGTCGTTTCGCAGGCAGAGAGGACCGTCATGTCGACGTGCCGCAAATCCATCATGGTCACTTCGAGAGATGTCAGTCGACCATCGTCGTCGAAGTTTAATTCCGGGCTCAATCTGTCGGGTGCCGCCGCTCTGGAAAGAATGATACCGTTCAAGGTGTCCGGGATCGCTGATTTAATGAATTCTCGCAGGTCGCGTTGAGGAGATGGTTCCAGATCTCGCCACTCTTCCGGCATTGAATAGCCGTGAGTCGCGAGATGCAGGAACCTGTGTTGACCGGCCGCGTGTCGAAAGTGTTGTTCGTTGGGAATCCTCTGCTGAGCCACGGTCAACAGGTCCATCGGGAAATATTCCCGATGGATCGCTGCGATCTCCTGAATCTCTACCGCCGTTCCAGGCAGCGAGCTGAAAGTGCTTCGATCCGAAGAACCCTCCGCAGGTGAAAAATCCACATCACCTATCAGCAGCATAGAGTTCTCGCGATTGACCGCCGCCTTCTCGCTTTTCGAACGGAGGACGTTGATGAGGACCCCTGCGTTCGGCACCATCGAGATTCCATAATCTTCAATCAGATATCGCGACGCCCTGCGTCCCGGCAACGCGGCCAGCGGGAGACTCGACATGAACGCTTCCGGGCTCACGATCACCAGTTCGGTGTCGCCGATGTGAGCGTCTACCGGGTCCCAGAGCTGCCGTCTCAGAGTCACCTCCGGCGGTTCATCATCCTTTGAGACCGGCAGGCGGCGCCGAATCTGATCTTCCCACCGAGCAGCGGACTCCAGCATCGGCAGCAACGGGCCGAGCTGCACCATTTGAACCGGGCCGGACTTTCTCACCACGAAAGCCAGCAGCAGTTGTTCGTCGTCAGGCTCCCCTTCGGCGGTCCAGCCCAGGCGATGACTGTAAGTCTTGAAGTCGATAAGCACGGCACCGTCGGGAATCAGTTCCTGAACCTGCTGCAGCACAGGCGTTTGATTCTCGTCCGGCACCAGATTTCTCTGAGCGAGGCTGAGTTCCCGATGCGCGTGATCAAATTGTGTCAGCATCTGCTGTAATGCCAATCGCTCAGTCAGACCCGGATCAGGGGTTGCCAGAGCAGTTCTGATCAGGCTCTGAAGAGCGCTCGCTCTTGCTCGACATTCACTTTTCAGATCCTTGATCTCCGTGGTGTCAGCAATGCCAATCGTTCTCAAATGACCAAGAAAGACGGCCCCTTTCCACTGCATCACGCTCTTGCATGCGGCGTCCGCGTTACCGTTACCTTTGCAGATCAGATTCAGGTATTGAGACAAATGCTGATGTGAGTTTTGACTGGCGGCAAGCTGTTCACGTTCAGAGAGTCCCTGGAAGAGTTCCTTCCTGCTGTCAAACAACAATTGAACGGAGTTTTCAGCAATCTCCAGCGCGTGAGCATGGTCTCCTTTCCTCTGCCAGCAGTCTGCCAGATGCAGTCTTTCCCGCAGGCACTGAAAGGAATTCAGGCCGAAAACACGCTCCATCGTCGCAACACAATCCTCTCGCGTTGAAAGTTCCAAATCAAGTTGCTCAGTTCTTTGGTGCAAATACGCCAGTCCCATGAGTGCTCGGCAACGCGCGGAGTCATCCACGATACCCAGCGATTCGAAAAGCTGAATTCCTTTTTCGGCGGCTGCCTTTCCCTCGGCCATGTTTCCGGCATCGAAACAGAATTCTGACAACAGGCAGTACGCGGTCGCAGTGGTGTGATGCACCTCTCCGAAGAGGTGTTTCGCGCGAGGAATGGTAGATCGCATCACCTCTGCTGCCTGATCAGGATTTCCTTCAACGGCAAGCGTTCTGGCTCGCAGGCCGGCCCATCGCAGCGACCGCGATCCTCCGACGCCTTCCAGTTCGATAGCCGTCTTCCATCCTTCAGAGGACCAGAATGACAGACGTGGATCAGACGTGAGATCGCCCAGGCTAAACATCGTTGCGAGATCATCAATGTACAGCGGATGATTCTTTCCGTAGAGCTTCTCCGAAGTTAAAAGGGCCTGATCAGCCGCTCCCACAGCGCTCGCATAGTCTCCCTGGCGTTCATATCTGCTTTGGAGTGCAACCAAAAGCAGGTGATAAACAGCCGTATCTCTGCCGGAACTCTCTTCGACAAAGCGGCGTAAGTCTTCAAGAACGGAAATCTGTGCACGCAACGTCTTTTGCTCAACTGGTAATTGGGAAGCGGGTGAAAACAGGAGTCGCGTCTCGGATAGAGTTCTCTGCGTTTTCGCATCGCACCTTGCCATCCAACGAGCAGTCCGTATTTCGCCGTCCAGGTCCTTCAATCGGTAGTCGTCAGGTTCAAGTCGGCTCTTGAAGATGCGGAGTGCCTGTTCAAGGTCGGCAATCGAGGCCTCAGCCTGGCCCAGTGCCTGACGAGCCTGCGCTATTCGCAGCAGCACATTTGCAATCGAGGTATGGTCTTCGCCAAGCAGATTACGTTGCATATTCAGCAACTGTTCATTTGCTTTCAGGGCATCTTCGTAGCGTCCCTCTGACCGGCTCTTGCTGGCCGCGGCCTGTAATGTAAGAAAAGGTTCCCGTTGCTTTTGAAGCTGGGCATTGATTTTGGCGAGCCACGCTGTCCGCAGCGCTGTTTGCTCGTGGCCTTCTCCAAAGTATTCAAAGTCCAGGTCGAGCACTCGACGCCCAAGTGTAACGGCGTCCTGAAACTCCTGTTGTTCCTGCAACAGGGCGACTCGTTCCAGAAATGCCTTTAGTGCCTTCGTATCCTCAACCCAGATCAGAGACTGCCGGTACTGATCGTCTGTCGGACCGAATTCGCTTCTGGCCTGTTCAAACAGTGCTTCCGCCGCGACAAGGGCATCTTCAGGCATACCGGAGAGTCGACGATCCCTGAATTCTCTCACCAGTTCATTGAATCGGTCTGAACCAGTGACGGCTTCCCTGAAGGAGGAGTCCCGCGCGTTCGACGTGTCCTCCGGCTTCGAGTCTGGCAGAGCTTCAGAATTTGTTGATCCAGGAAGTTCTGGTTGAGGGTTAGTGACATTGTCGGAAGTTGATTCCGGGGCCGGCGGTTCATCGAGCGGAACAGTTGGCGTTTCGAATGCCTCGGTTTCAGCAGTCAGAACAGCGCCACCCTCTGCACAGTGGACGAAGAACGTGAGGCGGTTTGCCTGAGTAAACGCGATCGGATGATCCAGCAAGTAGTCTCGCTGGCGGTAGACAACCTGAGACACCTTCGAAAAATCTTCGTATGGATCCGGATAAGCGACGCGCCGGATACCGATTTCACTCATGCTGACATTCAGTCGAAGTGCACGAAGTACGGTGCCAGAGGAAGAGTAGACGATCTTCTGAGAATGATCCGGAATCAGGATTTCGTTTTCCTTTTCCAGGATCTGTGTCAAAGGGCTTCCGCCCACCACTTTATTGTTCCCGACCCAATAGCTGCCGGGCGAGTATTGAAGCACGAAAGGCGTTTTATTCCCGTTCTGAAAACGAGGTTCCGCCTTCCCGGAGATGAATTCCTGGTAGTTGTAGCCATGAACTCCACCAGAAGAACTCAGGTTGAATGATTCCTGTGTGATCACATGGCCGCCGTCAAAGCTGACCGTCGCAAGCGAGGCCCCGGAGATTTTTCTGCTCTGCTTTGATAGCGTATTCAACAGAAAGATCTGGGTGTCTTCATAAGAAGCCTGGCGGCCGTCTCCGTGACAAGTCACGATCAGCTCATTTTTGAAATAGCTGCGGCAAGGTGCCGACAAATGCATGATTCCCGGGTGTCCGACAATCAAAGTCGCGACAAGCGACCATTTCTGGCTCTGAGAATAAACACTGACAGTGCCTTCGCCATGATTGGCGATGAAGACCTGCTGGCCTCGACACAACACGGATCTCGGCGAACGGCACTTTACGGTGGCCACAAATGCGCGTGACTGCGTGTCATAGACGCTGAACGTGTTCGCAGTCTGATGAGTCAGAATCAAATATTTTTGATCTTCAGTCAGCGCGAGTGTGGTGACAGGCTCTTCGGCTGGCAAGGTTTGAAAACGAATGGTGTCATCGACGATCGGAGCGGGACTTGTCGGTGAGAGGTTGTTCGATACCTGAGGCAATACGGATGGCTCTGCTGGAGAGCGAATCTCAGAATTCGTGGGAACAGCCGCTGCCGGAGCAACGTCGTCTGGTCCGGAGGCGGGAACACGAGGCGGTTCAAATGGGTGCCAAATAGCGACGATCAGCAGCGTCAGGATTATTCCGGCAAGGCCGCTGCAGACTGCCACCCAAAGATGACTTCGATCCAGCGAAATGAGGCTGCGAACGCGTTCTGGTGCAATGCGAGTCTTGCGAGATTCAACCTCGGATTCGCCAACAGGCACTCTTGCGGAATTTGTCGTGGCGGCACTGACATGGATGACAGCCTGGCATTTTGGACAGGCGACTTGCTTACCGGCAAGTTCGTCTCGTATCCGAGTTCGGTAGTCGCACTCTTCGCATCGGATGGAGATCGCCATCACGCGCCGTCCTATGCAAGCTTCCCTTTGATTCTCCAGCCAGCATCGGATGGAGATTTTAAACGGCGAACTGGCTTACGGTTGTGCAGTGAGCCACACCGCTTCTCGCATCTTGACCGTCCGGGATTCTCACAACAAGCGATACTGATGACAGACATCGCTTTTTTGTCAATCAAACAGGACGCCGCCACCTTTTTCCAGGCCACCAGAATTCTGTCCTACAACTACAAGTTGTTGGGTCACAGAATCCTTTAAACGACGCCGCGTTGCCTACAATCAGGAGCGAGGCGGCAATGGTCGATCACAGAGTGAATGACTTGCGAGTTGGTATCGGGCCGTAGCGATTCGTTTCAGGCAGGAACCGGAAGATTCATGGATTGGAGAATTCTGAGCAACAGACTCCCCGAACTTTCATGGACGTTCGTTCCGGGCGAGGATGGGCTGATCTGGCAGAGTTTCGGACCCGTGATTCTGTCGAGTCGGGCTCTCATCGCTTATTGGATATGGGTGTCACAGGCGGCTATCTTTCCATTGTGGCTCACGATGTTGAACAAGGGCAAACCGTGATTCGTCTGGGCCTCTGCTGCATGTTTCAGGAGCAGCCAATCAAGTTTGCAAATACGACCGTGACGGCCATCGGTCGAATGAATCGTGAGGATGCTCTGGCGAAACTGAGTCGCCTGTGTCTTCAGAACGCAGATGCTCTGCTGGCTTCGCTTCAATACTGTGCGGGGAATGACATTGGCTGCTTTCGAGTCAATAGCCAGATCCTGCCCGTGAAAACTCATTCAACGTCGGGCTACGGCATCGAGGAATTACCCGACGGACAGGAGATCATTCGGCGATTCAAAGAGTGCGGAAAATTCGCCGAGCAGCATCAGCTTCGAACCAGCTTTCATCCCGATCAGTTTGTCGTGCTGAATTCGCCACGCGCGGATGTCGTGGAGAAATCATTGCTGGAGCTGGAGTACCAGGCCGAGGTAGCGGAATGGATCGGAGCTGATGTCGTCAATATTCACGGCGGCGGAGCTTACGGTGATAAAACCAAAGCTCTGGCTGAGTTTGCTCGAAATGTCGATCGCCTCTCTGTTCGCGCGAGAAGTCGACTGACGGTGGAGAACGATGATAAGATTTTCTCGCCGGCCGATCTGCTGCCAGTCTGTGAGTCAACCGGGATTCCTCTTGTCTATGACGTGCATCATCATCGCTGTCTCCCGGATGAATTGAGCATTGAACAGGCGACGGAGAAAGCTCTGGCGACCTGGAATCGTGAGCCTATGTTTCATTTGTCCAGTCCACTGGAAGGCTGGGATGGGCCAAAACCGGAACGACATCATGACTACATCGACGTGCGAGATTTTCCCGACATCTGGCGCAACAAGTCGCTAACGGTTGAAGTCGAGGCGAAAGCCAAAGAACTGGCTGTTGGGAAACTGCTGACCGATCTCAAAAAGGCAGCCAAAGTTGACACGCCCTGGTTCGTTTATCTTTTGCGTTGTGCGGATGGTTCCTTGTACACAGGCGTCAGCAATGATGTGCCTCGTCGTATCAAAAAGCATAATGCAGGCACGGCTTCTCGATATACACGCAGCCGTCTGCCGGTTGTGTTAGTTTATCAGGAAGAGCAGCCCGGCCGCAGTCAGGCGCTGAAGCGGGAGTTGGCGATCAAAGATCTGTCGCGTCAGGAGAAAGAAAAGCTGATCAAGGCCGCAAAGGTCTGAGGCTTGCCGCGAATACGGAGAATCCGAGTTCAAGGAGCAATCTTCGCCCCGAGACCGACTGCTGCAGCTTCGACGGGTGTTCCTGTTTCCCAGCGACTGCCCTGCTCTGCCGCAACCGCCTGTGCAAAAACATTTAACTCGGACTGGCTGTAGGTGACTCGATCAACGCGAGCGGAGTTGAGATCGTACCAGTTCCCGACTCCGCGCCATGTGGCGTCTTTCCATAGATGCAGATTTGGTCTGCGCGGTTGGTCTTCGGGAGCGTCACGGCCTTGAATCTTATTGACAGTGATTTCGCCGCCGATGAAAGATTTCGACAGCTCAATCGTTCCGCCCGTCGCCTGCACATCCAGATTCAGCAGCGTGAGATGCTCGGCCTTGAGCAGGCAGTTGGCGGACACTCGAACTTCGCCTGCTGTTCCTTCGCGACGGATCAGCACATTATCGAGCGTGACTCGACAGGGTTCTGCTGGTGCTTCGCTGCCCTGCAAATAGAACGCTTTTGCTGCCGATGAAATCACTTGAGCATTGCGGACCGTGTAGATCCCTGAGTCCAGAAAGAACAAATCGAAGCCAATGCAGTCGCGAATCAGCACATCGTCGTAGGTGGTCTCGCTGGTGCCGGTGTCGCAGATTCCCGTAGCGTTTCCGATCGAGTGAAATCCCTGAACAGAATAGCGGCAATGTCCATGAGCACTGATACCGTCGTCGCCGCAATTGATGGCACGGATGTTCTCGAGCAGGATGTCTTTGCTGTCTGAAAGATTGAACCCATCATTGTAAGGACGTGTGGCCGTCAAGTTACGAATGACGAGATGCGACGAGGTTCCTCGAATGAGCACTCCGGCGGTGCGCACGGGGGCTTCAATCTTCGCCTCAAGAAGCGATATGTTCGGAGGCAGTCGTATCCAGAATGAGCCAAAGATGTACCCCGCACGAGCTGCCGTGGTGCGGTCGGAATCCTTGATGAACGTCCATTCTCCGGGCTGCAACTCCTGCGGCATCTTCAGAGGCTGGCTGGGGCCTTTTGAACAGCGCTGCATGCGATTCAGCTGGCCGTCCATGACGAAGAACCAGCGGTCGATGATCGCATCGGTCAGTGGCGTCAGATCGTCATTGCGAAAGAGTCCTGGTTCAATCTCGACCCAGCCGCGTGGATCAAGAGGATCGCAGCCGTCGAGTGTCGCACCATGTCCGTCAAGAGTGATAGGTTTTCTCGGTTCTCCGGACTTATCGAAAAACGCGGCCCAATCTCGATGGACAGTATCGGGTTTGAGGTGAATCGTATCGCCGGGATTCGATTGTCGAATCGCAGCGGCGATGGTCTTTACAGGGGAAACGCTGCCATCCGCTGAATCATCACCGAGGTTGGGGTCGACATGAATATCAGCAGCGAATCCAACAGATGATCCGGCAGAAGACATCAGCAACAGGCTCAGGAATGTCATCCTGAACGAAGAGCATTTGCTGTTGATGCGTGAGCCAAGTAGGTCAGCATCGCTGTGCTGTTCCGGTGGGTGGTGCGGATGGCATAAATCCAGCTCACGCTTTGAGTTCATGATGATTTTCTCGTGAGCGCGGAGGGGTCGGGGCATCCGGGAGTGTTTCCAGAAATTCGGATCGTCGCAGTTTCAGGAGGGATGTGTCAAAGTACAATCCGTCAGCTGAGAGGAGAGTTGCGACAGTTTCTGTGGAGCGATGCGTTGACCGGAAAGAAGAAACAAATCTCGACAAAGGAGCATCCTTCGCAGCAATTTCAGGCGCCTGATGCAATCCTGCAGGGCGTCCCGCTGAAGGATTTGATGGGCCGCGATCTGATTCAGCTCATCGCTGAGTCGTTTGCGGACATAGCGCCGAAGTTTAATCGGCAATCTTTTGAGCAGACCGCCATGGATGGTCTGGAAGCTCTGGAGCTCAGCCAGCGAGCGCGCCAGATTGGCTTAGCGCTGGCCGAACAATTGCCGCAAAGTTTTTCGGAAGCCTGTCCTCTGTTGCTGGCTTCGTTTGGCCCGGAGCTGACTCGCACCGAAGGCAACGGACTTGCACCATTCTTTTATATGCCTCACTCCCATGTCATTATGGAACGTGGGTTGGCGGATTTTGAAAATGGCATGCGGGCCAACTATGAGTTGACCAAGCGATTCTCCGCAGAGTTCAGTATCAGGCCATTTCTGACGAAGTACCCGGATGAGTCTTTAAAGCTCCTGAAAAGCTGGACCGAGGATCCGAATGCTCATGTGCGTCGACTTGTGAGCGAGGGAACTCGTCCACGACTTCCATGGGCCGGACGGTTGCGAGAATTTCAGCAGAATCCTCAGAGGATGCTGCCTCTGTTGGAATTGCTTAAAGATGATCCGGAATTGTATGTGCGGCGGTCGGTGGCCAATCATCTGGCCGACATTTTGAAGGATCATCCAGATGTGATTTATGAAATCTGCGAGCAGTGGCTGAACGAGATCACAAAGAAATCAGCGCCACCAGAGACGGCAAAGACGCGTAAGTGGATGATACGTCATGCCGTTCGATTACCTGCCAAAAAAGGAGATGCCCGCGCTCTCGAGATTCGCAAAAAGGCCTGATGCGGAGACTTATTCTTCGGTTTGTGCCCGGGACAGTAGACCAGTAAGTTCTCGGTTCAGCAGCCTTTAGAAACCGCTGTCGTGCAGTAAGAGAAAGGTGTCTTTCTGATTGGCTTCCCGTAAGCGAGAGGCATGAGCGAATGTTTGGGGCCGAGAAGGCACTTCGATCGCAGAGTTGGTCTTTTGAGGCGATCGGTGCCTCTCGCATTTATTTGGGGAACTTCTC
>CAIJTV010001016.1:0-8510 GCA_903823635.1 uncultured Planctomycetaceae bacterium | reverse complement strand
TCCACTTCGAATGACTGAGTCAGGGTCGTGTGGTCGCTGATCTGAAATGTCGGCACTTCAGAATCATCAAACTGTTGGTACGCCAAAGACTCACCATCAGGACTCCAGCGATAGGCCTGCCATTTTCGGTTATAGATCTCTTCGAAATACACCCAGTCGGCTTTGCCGTTTCGAACATGCTCCCCGGCATCATGGGTCAGTTGGCGGAGAGTTTCTGTCGTGAAGTCAGCAACCCAGAGCTCGTTCTGTTTCACGAACGCCAGCCCGGAACCGGTGGGACTCAATGTCGTCAATTCAATTCCGGACGGGACCCCTTTAACAACAGCCGGATCGCTGCCATCGATTCGGATTCGAATCAGAGTTTCTCCTGTTCGAAACACAATGATGCCACGCTTCTGATCAACCTCCAGCCATCCACCCTCTGCCATTGTTTCTGCTTCGAGGGAGGATAAGCCGTCGATCTTCCGCAGACCGGCGGCGAGCTTTGCTTTGTCGTACCAGTCGGACTCCTCGCCACTCGCGGCGTCAGTCACCCTCCAGCCTTCGGACTTTCGCTGCAGATAACGATCATCATCCAGCCATGTAATCTGCGTCGGGGAAGGGCCCCCAAGCGAAATCCGTTTGTCGCCGTGAACCAGCTCATAGGTCAGCGGCTGCGGTACGGTGGCAGCTCCACCATTTGCTTCCTGAGCAGTCGCGTTGCTCGCCATCAAGGAGGCCGAACTGAGCATCGCCAGAATCGCTGCAATTTCACATAACGCAAAGCTACGTTCGGGAGGAGATTCCTGATGCATAACGACACTTTTCCGACGTGCTGTTGACTTGTTTCGTAATGTGAACAGAAGCCAGCATTGTTACTCAGATGACCAATCAAATGCAGGCTGAGGCCAGCACGACAGGCTCACCCGCGACTCAATCAACAACCCGCTGGCGGGCTGCTGCTGTCGCCGAAGTTTATCGATCTCAAATGCGTGTGCCAGCGGCGGCTCAAAAGTGAGCTTTTTCAATACGCAGTTGGACGTTGCTTAAAATAATTGTCCGTGTTTTCCAACAGAAGCAAACGAAGCTCCATTACACGCGTACCCCTTCGATTCAGTTTTTGACTTCTGCTGAGACGATGTCACGAAGTCATTTCTGGAGAGAGTCTTAACGCTTGCACAGCGCGGCTGATTTCTGAGGCAAAGCCTATCATCGCGACTGTCGAGAAACGCTGACAAGTGTCGGCGAAGCTTTGCGGTTTTCGGTCTTCTGACGGTCCGCGCGGGGATTGGGAATGCTCAACCCAGACTCGGGAGCGGTGAGCTTCAGTACCGAGGAATCATCCAGAGAGGATGGTCGGCTGCCAGAATCCACGGCCCACTGCAATCCAAAGAAAGGAACTCCGGAATTGCTGTCCATCTGCATGAAGGAACGATCGTAAGCGCAGCCGCAAAGAGGCAGGCAGACCAGGCAAACGACGAACAAACCTGAGGAGTATTTCAACATCAGCGAGAACCGAGCAACAGGGAACGAAAACTCAGCAGCGATCGCACTAAACGGCGTGCCTCGTCCAATAAAATCGGCATACCCAGAGCTGTGTGATAGCAGCCGATTTCAAAAAGGGACATGTGGAATTCAACAGTGACCCGATACACAGACTTCGCTTCCCCGGCAAAAGGTAATAATATGCCGAAAGTCCACCTCTGCGACCTGTCATGGCGGCAAGAAATGCCGATTGGCATAGTCAATGCTTCCCTCGAAAGGTTTCCCATGCGTTTGCCTCAACTGTTGTTCTCTTCCATCTTTGCGATTGTCCTCACCGCCGCTGAAGTGCACGCGGAAGACTGGACGCAGTTTTTGGGAGCGCACCGCAATGGCATATCAAGTGAAAAAAATCTGATCAGTCAGTGGCCAGCCGACGGACCAAAAATCATCTGGCGAGCATCACTTGGCGTCAGCATGTCCAGTGTTGTTGTAAGCGAAAATCAGGCCTTCACATTGTTTCAGGATGAGTCCGATCTCTACGCAGTCGCTCTGGACGCAGCAACAGGGAAGGAACTCTGGCGAACAAAGTTTGCGACGGCTTATGAGAACGCGATGGGAAACGGTCCGCGAGCAACCCCGACTGTGTCTGAGGGCAAGTTGTTCGTCTTCACAGGCGAAGGCATTCTGGCGGCATTCAACACAAAGGATGGCAAAGAACTATGGAAGGTCAACGTGCCATCGTCGTTGAAAGGTGAAGCTTCTGAATACGGGATGTCATGTTCACCACTTGTCGTTGGCAACATGGTTGTTGTTCACACAGGAAACGCTGACGCTGCGGTTGGGGCCTTCGATACAAAGTCAGGCAAGAACTTGTGGACTTCGGCCACAGGAAAAGCAGGTTACTCGTCGCCCGTATTGATGACTCTGGCTGGCAAAGAACAGATCGTGACCCTGACCGCCTACGCGGCCTTCGGGCTTGAGGCGACAGATGGAAAGGTCCTGTGGAAGTTTCCGTTCCCAACAGAATACGACTGCAACACAGCCTGTCCGGTACAGGTGGGCGAGTCTGAAGTATTGATCTCTGCCGGAGAAAACCACGGTTCTGCCATGCTGCAGATCACCGGAAAAGAACCAAAGCTTTCTGCCGAAGAAGTCTGGTCTTCTTACGGCAAGGACAGTCAGCTTCGAGCCGAATGGCAGACGCCGGTGATTCATGACGGATATCTCTATGGACTCGACAACAGCGGCAGTGCGGGGCCGATTACGAATCTGGTTTGCATTCGCCTGAAGGATCATGAAACCGTCTGGCAAAAGGCACGATTCGGCAAGAGCAACCTGATCCTCGCGGATGGCAAATTGTTCCTGACGACGATGAGCGGCGAAGTCGTGATCGTGGAAGCTTCACCAAAGGCTTTCAAAGAACTTGGTCGAGCCACCATCATGGAAACAACTCGCCAGGCTCCTACCCTGTCGAACGGGTTTTTGTTTGTCCGAGACGACAAGGAAGTCCTCTGTATTGACGCTCGGGCGAAGTAGGGCAACCCATCCCAAAGCAAACTCCGTTATCAGCCGGAACGCGTGAGCTTCCGGCTTTTTGCCTTACGCTGAGTAGTTGAACGAGCTCGCATCAATCCCGTCGAAACCGATACTGACCGACAAGAAAGAAGAACAGGCTGAATCCGAGCAGAACGCCGCAGGAGAGACCGATGACATTCAGCGACGGTGTGTCCTTTGTCAGCACTTCGCTGTAAGCATCCAAAGCCCACGCGTGTGGCGTCATGAGGCTGATCTTCTGACTGAGCGGTGGCATCCAGGCTCGCGGAACTAAACAGCCGCTAATGCCGGCACTCGAAAGCAGAATCAGGTTGCCAAATGAGGAAACCTGCGACTCCGTCTTCGCCAGCGTGGAGAACATCAGGCCCAGTGAAGTAGCTGCAGCGGAAGTACACAGCATGATCGGAATCAGCAGCCATGGCTGAGGTCCCCAGGACATGCCAAACAGCAGCTTGCCGGAGATCATCAGGATCGAAGTCTGCACCAGTGACAACACCATGAATGGCAGAGTCTTCCCGATCAGAATCGACGTCGCCGAAATTGGAGAAATCCGCAGACGTCGGAGCGTTCCCATGTCACGCTCATCAAGGAACGAGCGTCCCATGATGTTGACCAGAAAGAACACAAACAACACCGTGTAACTGGGGATGAAGAACTGGTAGACGCGGTTCCCGGTGTCAGTCGATGCGGACTTTGCGGCCGCCGTATTTTCCCACGGCTCGGGGATGTTTTTTGCTCGATTGGCAGCTCCGCGAAACATCGGGACTTTCTCCGCGATGATGGGCAGCAGGGCTTTCTGCATCGAAAGCTTGATCAGCATCTTCGCCAGGCCTTCCATCATCGGGTCAGCCGCGGATTCATTAAACGTCAGCGACAATTTGATCGACTCCATTCCCCGCTCAGGCGTTGTTTGCTCGGGAGACGTCAAATCTGTTGGTGAGAGTTCACGTAGAGTCGTTTCAAAAGTTGGCCCGATCACGAGCCTCACATCGATATCTCCGGACGGTCGCTCGTGCTGCAATTCCGTCAGCTGAGATTCAGCGTTTTCAGTCGCAACCTCAGTCCTTCGAACCATCACGTTTTCATAAGCCGCCAGAAAACCAGCAAGTCGACGAGAAGTCTCCGACTGGTCAAAGTCGGCCACTTCCACCGTCAGACCTTGCCGACTTTGTTCCCGATTGGCTCGCAGCCGGCCGGTAGACGAGCCCACAATGGCAATAATCACCATGGGCATCGCGACCAGAATCACCAGGGCGCGGCGATCCCGGGATAACAGAGTCAAATCTTTCAGCGTGATCTTCAGCGCGTCCATGGTTCTGGCAATTATTGATCGTCACCGTCGCAGAGTGCTACGCGGTGTTGAAGAGAAAAGTTTCGCGGAAGGTCCGTGAGAAATCTCTCAGAGCCATCCCTTGCGGCGGAAGTAATAGAAGAAAGAGGATGCTATTGCCAGCATGCCCGCAATGGCCAGCGGGTATCCGTACTGCCACTTCAATTCCGGCATATAATCGAAATTCATGCCATAAAACCCGGCAATAAAGCTCAGCGGCATGAAGATCGTGGCAATCATCGTCAGCGTCTTCATGACTTCATTGCTGCGATAGCTGATGTCGGCCAGATGGTAATCTCGCAGATCCGCACAAAGTTCACGGTAAGTTTCCGTGACGTCCATCAGCTGAATCGTATGATCATAGCAATCGCGAAGGTAGGTTCGAGTCGACTCATGGATCAGCTTGCACTCGTCACGCAGCAATGCAGCAATCGCCTCACGCTGAGGCCAGATGGTCTTTCTCAGCAAAAGCAGATCTGAGCGAACATTGCGGATCTCCAGACGGTGACTTTTGTCAAAACCGCCTTCAAGCAGTTCATCAATGGAATTCAGACGATTCCCGATCTCTTCAATCACCGGGAAGTAGTTATCAATCACGGTGTCCAGGATCGTGTACAGCAAGTAGTCGGCGCGCAACTCGCGGATGCGGCCCTTCGCCCAAAGAATTCGGTCGCGAACAGGCTCCAGAGCATTGCAGCCTTCATGAATTGAAACGACAAAATCTTCACCAGCGAACAAGCTGACCTGTTCGGTGATGAGAATGCCGCCGGATTCATAAACCGGCAGTCGAATGACCACAAACAAGTGATCGCCGTAATCCTCTACCTTGCAGCGTTGATGAGTATTAACAACATCTTCGAGCGCCAATGGATGAAGACCGAAAGCTTCTCCAAGCTCCTGCAATGTTTCCGTGTCGGCAACTCCTTCCAGACGAAACCAGTAGACACGCTCGGCCGGGACTTCTTCATTCAACTCGGCAACGGTATCGATGATTTCTTCATCGGCATTATCGGTATTGAATGAGATCCGCGTGATGCGGCACTTCGAGGAGATCGGAAGCGGACCTCGGTCCAGAACTCCCGGAACCGCCCCCACCGCGCTCGCGCGACGAAATCCACGGAGAACGCCCTTCTTCAGATCGTTGGACATAAGAAGATTCTCTTTGTGATCAAACCCGAAATCGTCCCAGCCCACCATGCGAAAAACGACTTCATCAGCGATCTGTGAACGCTGACGAAGTCGATTAGAAACGTCTGACTGGAATCATGAACGTACAGATCAGCGTACGGACTTCGTGTACTGACTCGATGTTGTCACCAGAGGACGTGACATGGAAGCTCGCTGAACTGGAACTGCGCCGCTGTAAGAATTCTGCATGACGGGCACCATGGCGGTCGCTGGTGCGGAGTATTCGTGATCGCCCATGATGTCTCCGGCAATCATCGGGTTTCCGGACATCTCTGGTGACCATGATGTCTGAGGCCCCGACCAGGCCGGTTGGGATGGCGACCACATGCCCTGCATTGGCATTGGCTGATTCTGATAGGCCGTCTGCGGATAAGCCGGCATCTGAGAATAGGCCATTGGATCTGCCATTGGCTGCGAGTACATCATCTGAGGATAGGCGGCCGGTGCATAGCCGGGTGCATAACCAGCCTGAGGAGACATTGGCATTGGATAACCATAGGGCCGAGGAACCAGAAGCGGGCCTCGACGATTATCCCCGCCGTACATATTCGGGATATCCATCCGACGCCAGGTGCGAATCATCCGGCGAGTATCTCGACGAGCGATTCGTGGTCGAACAAAGAATCCAAGTCCCGACGGTGGCAGAGATGAATCCCGAGCCCAACCCGGATAGCCTGGTCCCTGAGGTGCCCACGCCATCGCTGGCTGGGCTCCGGCCCAGTTCTGCATTCCGTAACCCGAGTAGGCCATTGCCGGTTGTGGATAGCCACCCATCATCTGGCCGCCATCGCCGCAGCAACCCGGATCAGCCGCCATCATCGGAGCAGCCATCTCAGGCATCATTGCGGCTTGTTCCATTCCTCCACATCCACCGTTACATCCCATGGCCGGAGCGGCCATCATCGGAGCAGGCGGCATGTATTGCTGTACAACCGGCATGGGCATCGGCTGAGGCTGATACGCCATCATCGGCTGGCACTGCGATCCGCAGGGATCCCACGCATGTTGAAAAATCGCCGGTGCCGGAACAGGGCGAAACAATCCCTGAAGCGGATAGGCCGGAGCACAAGGTGCACACGGCTGCATAACTCCAGGATACGCGGGCTGATAGCCGCCAAAGCCCGGATTGCCATAAGCTGGCGGAGGACAGCAGCCCTGATACCCGCCGCAGCCAAACAGCCAGTGGAACGGATCAAAGATTGGTATACAGCAACCAGCATCGGCAGACGACGTGACAGTGCTCAACAGAGCCACCGTCAGAAGCAGGGTTCTGATGCAAAGTCTCATACAGGATCCCTCGAACGAACAGAGACGGGAGAATATTTTCGACAGGCAACCATGCGAACGATGGAGAGAAAGCCGGTCGAAGAGAGGTGAGATTCGAGGAACTTAAACGCGATGACGTTCGAAGAAAATTCGAACTTCACTCAAGTTTTGCGATCCACCACGTTTGATTCACGAATGAAAACAAGCATCGGCTGCTTTCGCCGCTTAGCGAAGCAGACCGGCAAGCATCGTGATGACGACGACGATGGCGATTGCGAACAGGATCGGCAAAATTTGCTTTGGCCAGGCAGAACCTGCCGATTGAGTCGTCGCGGGAGAAGAAGGCTCTCCCGACGCAGCCGATTCAAACAATTCCACCACTATCGATCGCTTTGAAGTCGTCGTGGATTTGCGTTGATCGACGAGCGGCATCGAGTCATCATCGGTGCCGATCAGGATTTCTCCCAGTCGCCCCTGAAATTCGCGAGCACTCACAGGCCGCAACGCTGGGTTGGACGACGTGACTCTGGCCAACAAACGTTCCAACGCGACCTTGGTGGAGACTTTGCCGGACTCCGTGATTTCTGAAGTGTCCGTAACAGCCTGCAGAAGTCGACTCAGAATGGCCGCAAGACTGCTCAAATCCCGCTCCACCTCAACCCGTGATGCCAGCGCGCTGATGGTGATGAGAGCCGGGCCATCTGATGATGAGTCGCTTGCTTTTGCGGCTGCATGCATCCACCGAGCGACACCAAAGTCGACAACAATGGCCTGCATGTTGTCCGACAGCAGCACAGCGTCCAAAGTCAGTCCGCCATGTGCCAATCCAAGATTGTGCGATTGTTGAAGAGCGGAACAGACCTGCCAGCCGATTTCGATCACGTCTTCGGCGGAGAAAGTTCTCTCATGCTCCAGTTGTTCGCCGAGCGATTCGAATTCACAATCTTCGGTCCAAAGAAAGAGTTGTCCGTCTGATTCTCCGCTGCCCAGAAACTTCACGATCGACTGATGCATCAGCATCGATAACATCGCTCGATCTGTTTTGAGTGCGCGACGAAACTCAGGACGCTGCGACATGTCGGAAGAAAATACGGTCAGGCGAACCGGCTTGTTCTGTGCTCGATCAACGGCGTGAAAAATCTGTCGAGCATCCTTGGGAGGACACTCCTGAGTGATTTCAAAATCATGGAGTTCAACGTCTGGCACCTGGTCGCCTCGAATCACAAAATCGAACCTGCCGTTTTCCAGAGCCCCGTACTTTGTCTTATCACAACCCGAAACGTCAGTGAGGGACCGGGGGCTTGAGTGTTATGTTACGTAATAAAAATCCGTCGCTGACGCATCGGGGTTAAGATTTGCGTCAACCTGCAACACTCAATCGTTTAACGGCAAGCCGCAGGCGACGGTGATTCCCTGCAACTACGCCTGCGGTTTGCCGTTAAACAAATCTCTCGTAAACACAACAAAGCTAAGCCACTCGGGGATTTTTCCAATTCCGGGCACGGGACTCAACTGAATCCTTGAGGATATACGCCGTGTCGGCTCGAATGAATCCGGTTGGGCGGGAAAGGGTGACAATTCCCCCAGAGGATGAAACTGATCAAAACGACTCCGCCGGGAAATCCGCCTCGAAGTCGGTCAGTTTTTCGTGTTCGCCCTTCGCATAAGTTTCGTTCGGAACTTACACTCAACTCGCCCGACTCGCCCC
>CAIJTV010001015.1:0-2412 GCA_903823635.1 uncultured Planctomycetaceae bacterium | reverse complement strand
TCACGCAAGCGATCCAAGTCTCGGTGCGAGTCGTTCATTCCGTCTCGATTTCCTCACAGCGACCATCGGGCCAACACAGAGAAGCCGGTTCGCCGAACAGAAACGTTCAATCGCTTCGGAAGATTTCTGATTTATCAACACCTACGCGAAGACATGCCTGCCACTGCGAATGGCGACGCGATTGATGAGCTGAAACCATTGTTGCAGCGCGAGTCCGGCGAGCGTGTGGCGGCTGATGTTGCCAGAAAAAGGCTGAGCCAGACGTTCACAGACGTTTGTTGTTGATCGACGAAGTCGAATTGTCTGCTATTCTGACGCAATTCAAGGACTTCGGATACCTGCTGTGTATGATGCTGCTGATTCCATCGAACGCCCCGCTCCTTCGGACGAGACTCTGGCCAGCGCTATCGAGATTGTCGAGCAGATTGCCGCGGACCGTGGTTTACTTGCTCGGCTTTCGAGTAACGACCGTTGTCGGCTAGTGGAGGCGGCCGAACGCATCGCCAGCCCGGATCGCCAGTCTCGAAAACGATTGATGCGGGCGTTCAAACAGCGTGATCAGGCCGCGATTTCTCAAAAGAAGGCGGAAGACGAACAGCGTCTGGCTCGCACGGGAATCCGAAATCCACTGGGAACGCGGCAGTTGAAAAAGCCGTGTCCGCCGACTCCATTCGAAACTGAACCGCCGCCGAAAGCAGTCGATCCGAAAGACGAACACTTCATTGATCGCCTGAGCGTTGCGCGGAGCTGTTACATCTGCAAACAGGATTTCGATCGCGTCCATTTTTTCTACGACGCCCTGTGTCCGGGATGCGCCGAACTGAACTGGGAGCGTCGGCAGCGGACGTTCGATCTGTCTGGTCGCTTTGCGTTGCTGACTGGTGGCCGAGTCAAAATCGGGTATCAGGCAGCTTTGAAGCTGTTGCGAGCGGGTTGCCATGTCATCGTGACAACTCGATTTCCGCGAGATGCCGCCACGCGTTTCACAGCCGAAAGCGACAGTTCCGACTGGACGACACGGCTTCAGATTCACGGCCTCGATCTCCGACACGCGCCGAGCGTGGAAGCCTTTGCGGATCATCTTTGTGAGACTCTGCCGCGGCTCGACTTCATCTTGAACAATGCCTGCCAAACGGTCCGACGTCCGCCGGGATTTTACGGCCACCTGATGGCGGACGAGCGTAAGTTGGCGTCCGAACTGCCTGCTGCATCCCAGCCATTGCTGGAATCGTACGAGACGCTCCGCCGTAAGGGCGGCCTGCTGGAGTCACCCGATTCATCACTGCCGGTTCAGGTCGGTAGCAGCCTCGCGGGGATCCAGCGAGCGGCGGAGTTATCTCAGATTCCATTGGCTCCCGGAGACACTGAGAACGGAGAGGAACTCTTCCCGACCGGGAAACTCGACGGCGATTTGCAGCAGGTTGACCTCCGGACAATCAACAGTTGGCGGTTGCGCCTGGCGGATGTCCCGACGGTGGAGCTGCTCGAAGTCCAGCTCGTCAACGCAATCGCTCCCTTCATTTTGAATGCCCGCCTCAAACCGCTGATGAAACGAGTTGAATCCCGCGACAAGCACATCGTCAATGTGTCAGCGATGGAGGGCATTTGTTACCGGGCCTACAAGACGGACAAGCACCCGCACACCAACATGGCCAAAGCCGCCCTCAACATGCTGACGCGAACGTCCGCCCAGGATTACGCTCGAGACGGCATCCACATGAATAGCGTCGATACCGGTTGGATTACTGATGAGGATCCGGCCGCGATTGCTCAACACAAAGCCGAAGTCCTCGGCTTTCGTCCGCCGCTCGATCAGGTCGACGCAGCAGCCAGAATCTGCGACCCGATTTTCACCGGATTCCTGACCGGCGAGCACGTGTGGGGTCAATTCCTGAAGGACTACCAGGTTGCCAATTGGTGAGCTGCCTTCGGTCCCACGAAGCCGCGAAGTCAGGGTGGCTGGGGTCGAACGCAGTGAGCCCCCAGCCTTCAGCATCTACCAAAGCTGGGGGCTCGCGATGCTCGACCCCAGCCACCCTGTGCCTTCATGCGAGCCAGTCGGGTGGAATCCGGTCCAATGGGATTGGAGATGGTCCCGTTCCAAGGAACCATGCGGCGCTCGACCACTTCCATTCGTTGGCTTGTTCGACCAAACCACGTCGGACAGGATTTCGGTGGATGTAATCAATCGCGTTCAGCAGGGTGCGCGGCGAGATGATGTTGCGGTCATAGCCTCCCCCTGATTGCCAAAACAGGCGTTCTGTTTTTCGGCCTCGCTGTCGAGTAATTCGCGGCAGCCATTCGGGGGCGTTCGCTTCAAGATATTGAATCGCCTGCCTGGCGACCGGGCTTTTGATTGCTTTGCGAATGTCGGCAATGTCGTAGACCTCGTTCCGAGGAAAGACCAGCAAG
>CAIJTV010001014.1:0-2782 GCA_903823635.1 uncultured Planctomycetaceae bacterium | reverse complement strand
CCGAACGGAGCTGAGCCGATCCAGTCTCTCCACGACTTGACGCCGAACGCGCGGCTGGGAACTGGAAGTCCTCGCAGGCAGGCGCAACTTCTGAATCTGCGACCTGATTTGCAGTTGCTGGAGATTCGTGGCAACGTTGATACGCGAATTCGCAAGCTCGATGAAGGACAATACGATGGAATCATTCTCGCGGAGGCCGGCCTCCGGAGGCTCGGATTAGAAGCTCGCATTTCCATTTTACTGCAACCGCCCGAATTGTTCCCCGCTGTCAGTCAGGGAGCATTGGGCATTGAATGTCGAGACGATGACGAAGAGACAATGCAACTGCTGAGTGCCATCACCTGCGCGACGACTCATGCGGAAGCACTTGCCGAGCGATCTCTGTTGCGAACTCTGCGAGCCGGCTGTCATGCACCGCTGGGCGTCTGGTGCCAGATTGAGAACGAAGCTTTGCGTCTGACCGGCGTCCTCCTAAGTCTCGACGGCGTGACGCGTATCGAAGAATCAGCCGAGGGAGCGTTGAGTTCACCGGAAGCGGTCGGGGCTTTGGTCGCCAGCCAACTGTTGGCGTCTGGAGCGGAGTCGATTTTGAATCACGAGGAGCCAAAGTAGCGGCCGGTTTGCGATGTCTTAACGGCTCAGAAGAAATCAATTAACGGCATAGCCCTGAACCGAACGACCATCATGATCCGCTCGACGAATTGCCGACATTAGATGATGAACTGTTGACTCCCCGCCAAAAGTGGCCCAGAATCAGCGTAGCCCCGTGTTTTCCCGCCCGATGTTTAGTCCGCAGCTTTCGAGGTAACTCAACCATGGCCAATCCCGCCCGTCGGACGGTTTCCATGTGTCCCGGTCCTGTTTCGCGGAGAAGCGTTCTGGAAGCTGGATCGCTGGGGCTCGGGATGCTGGGTCTTAGCGACATCCTGCGACTCAAAGCGGCAGCGGCGGAAACATCGTCCCGCAAAACCGCAAAAGACGATACCTCGATCATTTTCATCTGGTTGCCAGGCGGGCCGCCACATATGGAAATGTACGACATGAAGCCGGATGCGCCGGAGGAGTATCGAGGACTCTTCAAACCGGTGCCGACGAACGTCAAAGGGATCGACGTCTGCGAACTGTTGCCGCTGCATACGAAGTGTGCTGATCGATACACGATCGTGCGTTCGGTGGCTCATGAGTTTGCCGACCATGGCGGCGGTCATAAACGATTTCTCACCGGCCGCATGCCTGCTCGCCCCGACGGCTTCGTCAACGACGCGCCGGCTGTGGGTTCGATTGTGGCGAAGTGCCGCGAGCATTATGCCACAGGCATGCCGAACTATATCTCAGGAACAGAACCCGGACGAGCCGGCGTCGATGTTTACAGTTTTGGCGCGGCGTATCTTGGTCCTTCTTACACGCCGTTCAATGTTCCCGGAGATCCCAGCGAAGCCGGGTTCTCCGTTAAAAATCTGTCAGTCGATCAGTCGTTTTCAGAACGGCTTGATGACCGCACTTCGCTGCTGAAAGGTTTCGATCGACTGCGACGGAGTGTCGACGACAGCGGCGTCATGAACGCGATGGATCAGTTTAATCAGCAGGCTTTGACGATGCTGACCAGCGACCAGGCTCGCAATGCGTTCGATCTGTCAAAGGAGTCGGATGCTCTGCGAGATCGCTACGGTCGACATGCATGGGGCCAGCGGGCCTTGATGGCGCGGCGGCTTGTCGAAGCGGGCTGCAGCTTCGTCACAATGGTGATGGAGAATCCGTATCAGTCCGGCGTCGAATGGCTGAAGGCCGGAACGTATAACTGGGATTCTCATGCGGTGAACTGTGATATCTTCGCAGATGCCAAAGTTCGCTTCCCGATTTATGACCAAGCCGTAACGGCGTTGGTGGATGACATCTACAATCGAGGACTCGATCGCAAAGTCATGCTGGTGGTCACAGGCGAATTTGGCCGCACTCCGCGTGTAAATTCTCAAACAGGAACTCAGACCGGCGTATCACAACCTGGCCGCGACCATTGGCCTCAGGCGATGTCCATGCTTCTGGCTGGTGGCGGGATGCGTACCGGGCAGGTGGTTGGTTCGACCAATGCCAAGGGCGAGGAACCCAAAGAGCGACCTTTGACTCCTAACGATCTCTGGGCCACGGTCTATCGACATCTGGGCATCGACTGGACGCAGTCATTTCTCGACCACAGCGGCCGCCCCATGCCGATCCTTCCGTTCGGTGATCCGATTTCTGAACTGCTGCCGGTTTCGTAGCCTGCGATTCAGTTCCCGATCGCACTGGCGCACAGTCGAGTTCGGTTGATACTCAATGAGTGCTGCGTGAATATTCCGCAGTGATCCCGCAGCTTAAACGCTCTCCACAGCTCCTGATCGAGCAGACTTCATCAGAGCATCACAGACTCGCTGTGTGTTCAATGACAGCATGAGCCATGGATGCTCAATCTGTCGTTCGCGAACAAGGTCACAGAATGCTTCCACGAGGCAGCGTTCGATGGGTGGGTGTTCATAGACCTGCTGATGAGAAACACCGTTGGCGTCATGAATCCAGAAGCGAGGCTTTTCGGGATTCCAAGGGCGAGTAAAGTCGTCGCAGACCAATGCGGCCTGAGAACCTGCGATCTCGATCCAGCGTCGCCGAATCGCCGTAAATCCGCTTTCGAATGAGGCGACTCGATCCCCCGAGAACCACATCAAACCGTTCATATGCATGTCGACACTGTCGGAGATATTCTCAGGGTTCTGCCACTGAGCTGCCGCAAAGACTCGCTGGGGAACAT